>CAZYQJ010000488.1:0-4748 GCA_964649925.1 uncultured Litorilinea sp. | reverse complement strand
CAACATGGTGACCGGCGCATCAACTGCTGAACTGGCCGTTGTGTTGATCGACGCACGCAAAGGCGTGGTCACCCAGTCCAAACGTCACGGCTTTATTGCCTCGCTGCTTGAGATCCCGCACATTCTGGTCGCGATCAACAAGATGGACCTGGTAGATTACAGCCAAGAGGTCTACAACGCTATCGTCAGCGAGTACAGCGAATTTGCCACCAAGTTGTCGGTGCAGGACCTGACCTTTATCCCGATCTCGGCGCTTAAGGGCGACAACGTGGTGAACAAGAGCGAAGCCATGCCCTGGTATGACGGGCCGACGCTGCTGCACCACCTGGAAAATGTCAACGTGGGCGCGACCCGCAACCTGGTGGATTTCCGCTTTCCGGTGCAGATGGTGGTGCGCCCGCATCAAGACTTCCGCGGGTTCGCCGGGCAGATCAGTTCGGGAACCATCTCGCCGGGCGAGGAGGTGGTTGTGCTGCCTTCGGGCAAACGCAGCCGGGTGCGCGGGATTCACTTCCTGGATCAAGAACTGGCCGAAGCCGCTGCCGGTGATTCGGTGATCCTCACCCTGGAGGATGAGATCGACATCAGCCGCGGGGATATGATCGTGCGCCGCAACAACCTGCCCCAGGTCAGCGATCAACTGGAATGCACGATCTGTTGGGTCAACGAGGAACCGATGAACCCCTCCGGGGCGTATATCCTCCAGCACACCACCCACCAGGTGCGCGCCTTTATCTCGGAATTGAACTACCGCATCGACGTGGACACGCTCCATCGCGAACCGGCCCACACGCTCCAACTCAACGAGATCGGGCGCGTCAAGATCAGCACCACGCGGCCACTCTACTTTGACCCGTACAAGCTCAACCGCAACACGGGCAGTTTCATTTTAATCGACCCTTACACCAATGTGACCGTCGCCGCCGGGATGATCCGCCGCCGCGCCCGCACGTTGGACGAGGTGATCACGGTCACACCTGACCGCCAGAAGTCCAGTAATGTGGTGTGGGAGGGCACGAACATCTCGCGCGAGATGCGCGAGCGGCGCAACGGCCACCGCGCCGCTGTCCTCTGGTTTACCGGGCTGTCAGGGTCGGGGAAATCTACCGTGGCGCGCGAAGTGGAAAAACGGCTCTTTGAGCAGGGCTGCCAGACAACCTATCTGGACGGCGACAACGTGCGTCACGGGCTGAACGGCGACCTGGGCTTCTCGCCCGGCGACCGCAAGGAGAACATCCGCCGCGTGGCCGAGGTGGCGAAACTCGCCTTTGACCACGGATCAATCACGCTGTGTACCTTTATCTCGCCCTTTGAGGCTGACCGTGAATTTGCCCGGTCGCTGCTGCCGGAGGGGCGATTTATCGAGATCTACGTCAAGTGCGACCTGGAGGTCTGCAAACGTCGCGACCCCAAAGGTCTCTATGCCAAGGCGTTGCGCGGTGAAATCCTGGAATTTACCGGCGTGACATCGCCCTATGAAGAGCCGGAACAGCCCGAAATCCTGGTCGAAACCGACGTGCATAGCGTCGATGATATCGTTGAAACGATACTCGACGACCTGCGCCGCCGCGGCCTGTTGAGTTCGATGTGAAGGGAGTAAAGCGGTAGGCGGTAGCCAGTGGTCAGTCGTCGCGAAGATGTTGTTACGCGGTAGGTGCGCCCGGAAAATCACATCTACACGCTGCATCTCATCCCCTACCCCCCTGCTCTGACTACCGACAACTGGCTACTGCCATAGAAAGACATCCAATGAAAGACCAACTGATCCGCAAATTTCAAGCGCGTGAGGCTCATGTTGCCGTCGTTGGTCTGGGCTATGTCGGGCTGCCGCTGGCATTGACCTTTGCCCAGGCAGGCTACCGCGTCACTGGCATTGACCTCAGCCCCAAGCGCGTGGCGCAGATCAACCGTGGCGAATCCTATATTGAGGACATCAGCGCCGCCGACCTGTCCCCCTATGTGCTGCGTGAACCGGCGGCCGCGGGCGGCGCAGCCCCATCCCGCACGCAGACGCCTCGCACTGGGGTTGCCCACACGGACGCGCCGCGCGGCAGCCTGTCCGCCACCACCGATTATGCCGCGCTTAGCGAATGCGATGCCGTCTCGATCTGCGTCCCGACCCCTCTCAACAAGACCGGCGACCCCGACATGTCCTTTATCCTGTCGGCGGGCGAACAGATCGCACGCTATCTGCACCCGGACATGGCGATTGTGCTGGAATCGACCACCTATCCTGGCACGACTACAGAGGTGCTGCTGCCGATCTTACAGTCCGGCGCCAATGGGCGTAAGCTGGTAGTGGGCCAGGACATCTACCTAGCCTTCTCGCCCGAACGCGTCGACCCAGGCCGCACCGACTGGGTGACGCGCAACACACCCAAAGTCATCGGCGGCGTGACCCCTGCCTGTCTGGAGGTGGTGAGTGCCTATTATGGGCAGGCCATTGAAACGCTAGTTCCGGTCTCTTCGTCGGATACAGCCGAGATGGTCAAGCTCTTTGAAAATACCTTTCGCGCCGTCAACATCGCGCTGGCGAATGAACTGCTGCTCATGTGTGACAAACTGAACCTCGACCCCTGGGAGGTGATCAATGCCGCTGGCACTAAGCCATTCGGCTTTATGAAGTTCACGCCAGGGCCGGGGCTGGGGGGGCACTGTATCCCGATTGACCCGCATTATCTGTCATGGAAGCTGCGCGCCCTCGAATACAACGCCCGCTTTATCCAACTCGCCAGCGAGATCAACACCGAGATGCCGCGTTACTGGGCGCAAAAGGTGCAGGACGCGCTCAACGACCACGGCAAGGCGATCAAAGGCAGCCGCATCTTGATCCTGGGTGTGGCCTACAAAAAGAATGTCAGCGACCTGCGCGAATCACCTGCTCTGGACATCATGCACCTGCTGGAAGTCAAGGGCGCACAGGTTGAATACCACGATCCAAATATCCCGGCCTTTGAGCATGAGGGCCAAAAGCGCACTGGAATCACCGATCTGGATCAAGCGTTGGCGGCAGCCGATTGTGTGGTGATTGTCACCGACCATTCGGTTTATGACTGGACAAGGATCAAGGCCGCCGCGCGCCTGATCGTGGACACGCGCCACGTACTGTAGGTTTTTTAACTCATGGCCGATATTCGTCGAAGACTGTTTGCCGCTGTGCTGGCCTGCCTGTTGGTCAGCGCCCACTTGTTGACGGCTGCACCGCTTGCTGCCCAGACAACCACACCCCAGCCTGACCCAACCGCTGACTCCGACAGTGTTCGGCTTCCCTATGCCTGGGAGGGGGACGCGACGGTCGCGGCGGCTGAACTGGCCGCCGTCGCGCCGCCGCTGGAGGCGATCCCTGCTGCTGGAGATTTCACCATCTCCTACCTGCCTGCCGACGATGGCGACGTGCTGCGCGTGCTGCCTGCTGGAAGCACGCTGCCAGGCCAGCTTGAACTGGTGTGGCGACTGGACGCAGCGACTACGCCCCCGCTGCCCGCCGGGGCCATCGTCACCTTAACCCTGGCCGCGCACACCTACGCCCCTAGCGCCACGGCACGCGCCTTTATTGCCGACGACACCGGGCGCAGCAGCGTCGAGTTGGACTCGCTGACATGGCGTGAGGCGACCGTCACGCGCCGCATTGTGCCCGATGCCAGCGAAGTGCGGATCGGGGTCGAATGGGGGAATGTACCCGGCAACGGCTGGCTGGAGGTGCGTGACCTGCAGGTTGACTTTGCCGCAGACGATGCAGGGGTAACGCTGTCGCCCACGGACGTGCCCGCGACGCCCACCGCTGCCGTTGTGCTGCCCACGCCGACCGCGACGCCGACCGTTTTGCTCGAACCGCCCACGCCGACGCCGCTGCCCACCCCGACCCTCGACCTGATCATCGTGACTGCAACCCCCACCCCAGCCGATGTCTTTGAGGAAGCCACGCGCGTTGCCCAGGCCACCGAACAGGCCATACGCGTGGGGACGGCCACGCCCACCCCCGACAACCTGGTGACACCCACCTTTACCCCCAGCCCAATCGTCGTCACGCCGACCCCGGCGCCGGGCAATGCTGCGACGGCCACGCACGTCGCGCTGTATGCCACTGCCGTGGCCGCGACCACTGGCACGCCGACACCGCTGCCGCCGGGGGCTGTGGTGGTGATCGCCACACCGGAGGCAGCGGCCCAGCCTGCCGCCCAGGCTCAACCCACGCGCACGCCCACCCCAATCTATGTGCTGCTGGAGGATGTGCCCACCCCTACCATCCTGCCGACCCCTGCCATGCCAGAGGAACTGATCGGCAAGATTTTGTTCCTGTCGGACTATCGCGGCAATCCACGCCAGCCCAACGCTATGGTCATCAACCCGGACGGTACCGGCGTGGGGATCCTGACCAGCAACCAGTTCTATACACGCGCCGCTGCGCGCGATCGCTATTCCGCCGACAAGCGTTTTCATGTATACTCGCTGCATGAAGCGGGGGGAGAGGCGCACAACGCCGGGCCGATCCAGATCTTTTACGACGACGCACACTATCAAAGTACGCACCACCAGTTGACCTATTTCGGGTCGGGCACAGCCTGGGCGCCTACCTGGTCGCCCAAACGTGACGTCATCGCCCTGGTTTCCAACGATACAGGCAATGACGAGATCTGGCTGGTGCAGCCCGACCGCTGGCCCGCAGTCCAGGTGACGCACAACGAATGGGAATGGGACCACCATCCTAGCTTCTCGCCCGATGGCGACCAGATCGTCTTTTCCTCCAA
>CAZYQJ010000487.1:0-4754 GCA_964649925.1 uncultured Litorilinea sp. | reverse complement strand
GAGGGTGAAGGTCACGGCGTTGTCTGTGACCGGGAGTTCCCCTTCTTGCAACTTGAACGCACCCTAGGCGCGGGTACACCTAGACAGAATGCAGGATACTGCACCGCTGGACCAACGGCATGGGAAACTCGACCTCGGCGTGCTTGCCTGCCTAAATTCGCCGGCTTTATTCGTTTATTTTAATTGCAGGCTAATCGGCCACTATCTGTTCTGAAGGGAAAGCCTATGCGCGTTGCGATTATAGGCGGAGGCATCGGCGGCATGATGCTGGCCTTGTCGCTTCACAATGCCGGTTTCGAGGACATGTAATCGTCTACAGCAGTTTTTGTCAGCTTCAGCATATTGAGAATTCGGCTTTTATCCAACCGGGGGACTGACACACAATCGACGTTCAAGGAGGTTTAACGATGGCTCTGCCAAAAAGCATCCGAGTTGCGGCCAAGCCGGGCGAAACCGTGGTCAAGACGTTTACGATGGAGTCCATCCCTTATCAAACAACGCTGACTGCAAGGATATCTGGCGGTAACTCTCTCATCCGGATCGATAGGTATATCGCGACCAAGCGAGTGCTTGTGCATTCCACGGGTTCAGGTCCGGACGATGATCCCCCGATTGGCGGTGACGGCTCAGATCCCTATAGTTATTACGACTCGCAATTGCTCGCGAGTGCCAAAGAAGGAGAACCGCTTGTGGTAGAGGCGGGCGCGGATGTTGCTGGAGAGATCCGATTTGTGGCACCTGCCGACTCGCCGAACACGTTTCATTCGGCAACACTGCTTATCGATTCAATAGAGATACCTATTGTATTTGTCATTGGCAGTATCTCGGTGGAGGTCTTGGCGAGCCCAGTTGAGGTCACGATTGGGCAGAGCGTTCCGTTGCCGGTTCGGGTAAGCATCTCCGGTCCTCCAGACACGGAGATAACGTTGGGCTCCGAGGGACACTGGATATTCATACCGCAGCAACCTGTGCGTGTACCTAGTGGCGGAAGTGCCACGACCACGCTGACGCTTTACGCTCGTCCTCTCTCTAACCCAGGCCAGTTCACCGAAACACTTTGGGTCAAGGGCTATTCGGATGAGGGTTTCACACTTCCGTTCGAAGTGCGGCTCAAGCAGCCAATTCCACCGGAGAATTATGGTGAGTTTCTCGAACGAGCGAAGGCGTCAATTCATAAACACTATTACGAAAACGGCGCGCAGCGCACCTTCGGTTTTACTCTAAAGGAGTTCGAGGTTCGAGACGGCGTGCCAATGCAGCAATTTGCCAGGGGGCCGCTTGTATTCATGAACGGTTCTGTTCAAGGCCCAGGAGCACCCAACTATGTATCAATCCGCTTCGTAGGATTCAAATGCATTGAGGAGTCGACGGAAGCATCTGGTTCAGATGAGCCGTACTTTCTAATTAGCGCCGCTTGTACAGGCCATTCGGTCACCCACCGTTTTGGACCATACGGAGACGTTGACGAAGGGCAGATCCGTGTTCTCAATGCTGAAATTGCTGACTTGCCTCTCGGTCTGTGGCCTCCAGTTTTCCTTTGCGTCAACGGGGTAGAGCATGACGAAGGTACACCAGAAGAGGCCGAGGCGAAAGTCCGGAAAACGGTACAGGAACTCGTGAACACGATCGGTGCCGTCGCTGGCGGAGTTGCCGGGGCAGATACCTCAAGCTATGTCATGCCGGAATGGGCTCGAACGATCATCATTGGGTGGATTCCCGAGATTGTTGCGAAACTCTTTGGAATGGGCGACGATGATATCGGATTCAATTCGATAACACTGTGGGATTACAACCCAAACACCACCGAGTGGAGGGCGTACCCTGAACTTGGGCGTTTGGATCACGTTCCCTACAATGTCCAACTTACTATCCCACCGGGGAGTGCCGGTTCAGAGGGGCAGCATGAGTTGTATTTTGACGTAAAGCTTTTCGTCGATGGGCGGGTAGTAGGCGTTTGAAGTTTGTAGGCTACTCGACCGTGGCAAAACGCACTACCTGGAGCCTATGAGGAGCAAGCAACCAAGGTTCTGACGCCCGGGTGCCAGGCCTGGTTGGAGCAAGATCAGGAGCCATTAGGGACGAAATAGATGCAGGTGACCGGCACTGGTTTCCCCCACGCCCACTGCTTACGCAAGGGACATGGGGCGCAAGTGCCGGTCACCTATTTTGATCCGGATCGCGGCCTCAGCGCAGGCGCAGCGTCACGATCTCATAGGGCTTGAGGGTGAAGGTCACGGCGTTGTCTGTGACCGGGAATTCCTCCTGCGCCTCTTCCAGCAGGTTGACGCGCCAGGCCTGCGTGATGGGGAAGCCCGCCTGCAGCGTGACGGGCCCGCGCCAGCGGCGGCACTCGTACAGGCGCACGATCAGCCCGTCGCCATCTTCCGCCTGCTTGACCGTTTCGATCACGGCATTGGGCGCATCGACCTGGACAAAGGGGCCGATGGCCGCCTGGCTGCCGGGGGTGGATGCATCCGCCGCTGGCATGACCAGGATCGGGTCGTTGAGTTCATAGGCGGCGGCAACGGTGGCACTGTCCCACGGCCCCACATGGGGCAGCAGCCGGTAGGCAAAGCGATGCTCGCCCTGGTCGGCTTCAGGGTCAGGCATAGTGGGGCTGCGCAGGAGCGTGATCCGCAGCACGTTGTCCTGCACGTCATGGCCGTATTTGCAGTCGTTGATCAGGCTCACGCCATAGTTGCCTTCGCTTAGATCCACCCACTTCTGGGCGCAGGTCTCAAAGCGCGCCCAATCCCAACTGGTGTTGCGGTGGGTGGGACGCTGCACGTTGCCCCACTGCACCTCAAAGGTAGCGGTGGGGGAGAGAACGTCCACGGGGAAGGCGACTTTGAGCATGATATGGCGTTCGCGCCAGTCGATGGTGGTGTCGAAGTCGAGGTAGGCGGCGTTGTGCGCCAGCGAGATGCGCTGCGTATAGCGGCTGTTCAGGACGCGCCGTTCGATCTCCAGCGTGGCGCGCAGCGGGCCGCTCTCGACCACACGCACGCTGGCGGCAGGATCGGCCAGATAGAGTTTGTCATCATAGAAGATGTCGATGTCCCAGGCATCCCAGTTCATAGGCCGGTCTTCAAATGCCTGGAACTGGTTGGCTTTGGTGTTAGGCGGCATGACCTCACGGTCGTTGCGCTTGTCGTAGATGCGGGTGATGTCGCCCGCCTCGTCCAACTCCACGCGCAGCAGGTCGTTTTCAAGCAGCGTGGGCGAGACTTGCAGAGTCGCGGTGGGGGCAGGCGCACTCCCCTGCGTGCGGCGCAGTGCGCTGACGCTGTAGGGCGGGAGTTCGCCCATGTCCAGCCAGACGCCGCCATCGCCGGGCTGCATCGCGATAGGGGACCCGTCAGCGCGGGTGAGCGGGGCATCGGCGGAACCATTGGGCCAGAAGGCCAGGTCATGGCGTGCAAAGCCGGTGGGGTTGGTGACGATCAGATCGCTCGCTAGTTGAGTCGCCAGCGCATCCAGCGCAGCATCGCGCACGCCTTCGCCCAAAGCGCGCACCTCGGCATACTGCTGCTGCGATTCAACATAGACCGCGTTGATGCTGCTGCCGGGGATGATGTCATGGAACTGGTTGAGACAGACCAATTCCCAGGCGCGGTGCAGGTCATCGTGTGGATAGACATAGCCGGGGACGGACTGCGCGGCGAGGCTGGCAAGAAACTCGGCGTCGTGCAGCAGGAATTCGCTCTTGCGGTTGGCGCGTTTGTTACGGCTCTGGGTGGTGTAGGTGCCGCGGTGGAGTTCCAGATACAACTCGCCGTTCCAGGTGGGCAGCCGGTCGCCCGATTCAGCCTCCAGGGTTTGGAAGAACTCCTTGACCGATGCCTGACGCACCTGCGGCGCGCCCGGGAAAGCCTCCAACTCGCGGATGTTTTCGAGCATCTCACGCGTGGGGCCGCCGCCGCCGTCGCCAAATCCATAGGCCATCAATAGTACGTTTTGCAACTCTTTTTGCTGGAAGTTGGTCCATGTGCCCATGATCTGTTTGGGCGAGGCCATGGCGTTGTAGGTGCTGGCGTAGGCGCCCTCGTCAGGGGTGGTGCTGAAGTGGGTGAGGACTTTGGTCCCGTCCAACCCCTGCCACCAGAAGCTGTCATAGGGCAGGCGGTTGTACTGGCTCCAGCCGATCTTGATGGTGAAGAAGTACTCCAGCCCGGCCAGTTTGATGAGTTGGGGGAGGTTCCAGGCATAGCCAAAGACATCGGGCAGCCACAGCACGGGCGATTCGGCGTCTTTGCCAAAGTGTTCCCGGAAGAAGGTGCGGCCCAGGAGGAACTGGCGCGCCAGCGATTCCGGCCCGCTGAGGTTGCAGTCGGCTTCTACCCACATGCCGCCGATCGGCTCCCAACGCCCCTCGGCCACGCGCGCTTTGATGGCGTCGAGCAGGCCGGGGTAATCCTGGCGGATATAGTCGTAGAGTTGGGGCTGGCTCTGGGTGAAGTGATACTCCGGGAACTGGTCCATCAGGTGCAGGACGGTGTAGAAGGTGCGCCCGGCTTTGCGCCGCGTCTGGCCCAGCGTCCACAGCCAGGCGACGTCAATATGGGCATGGCCGGTGGCGAAGACGGTGACATCCATCGGCGCGCCTGCTTCGGCCAGCGCTGCCTTCAGTTCCTCATGGATGGCAGGGATGGAGGCATAGAAGTCGTCGCCAAAGGGTTCGTGCAGGTGAAGCTGCATGAAGGTGCTGTCCAGGGCGTTGAGCAGCGCGCCTTTGACGGGCGAGTTGGCATCCA
>CAZYQJ010000486.1:0-4761 GCA_964649925.1 uncultured Litorilinea sp. | reverse complement strand
CCAGCTTTTCCCATTCCTGGCGCAGGCTGTGATAGACCACTTCCGAGTCATACTGAGCGCCCACACCGGCCAGGAACTTGCGCTCGGCCTCCGGGATGCCCAACCGCTCGAAGGTATTCTTGATGCTCTCCGGCACCTCATCCCAAGACTTGCCCTGGGCCTCAGTCGGACGCAGATAGTAGTAGATCTCGTCAAAGTTGATGCCGCTGAGATCTGCGCCCCATTCGGGCATCGGCTTGGACAGGAAGATGTCCAACGCCTTGTGGCGGAACTCGCGCATCCACTCTGGTTCCTTCTTGTGATCGGAGATCTGGTCGATCACGGCATGGCTCAGACCGCGCTCCGCCTTGAAGTAAGGCAGCACCTCGTCATGAAAGCCGTATTGATATTCTTCTTTTACGCCGCTCAGTTGTTCACGATCGGCTTGTGTTGCCATCAGTTCTCTCCTTGCTTGCAGTCGGTAGACGGTAGCCAGGGCGATGATTCCACTTCCGCTCTGGTCACTGACGACTGACAACTGGCTACTGACTACTGTCCTTAAGCGATTTCAGCGAATTCCTGCTCGACCCAGGAGTAGCCCCGTTCCTCCAGCATTTGCGCCACTTCGGGGCCGCCTGTCCGCACGATACGCCCATGATAGAAGATGCTCACGTAGTCCGGTTTGACATAGTTGAGAATACGCTGGTAGTGGGTGATCAATAGGAAGCCGCGATCTGGCGTCGCCAGTTTGTTGATGCCGTCCGCCACCACACGCAGCGCGTCGATGTCCAGCCCGGAGTCGGATTCATCCAGGATCGCGAACTTGGGTTCGAGCATCGCCATCTGCAGCACCTCGGTGCGCTTCTTCTCACCACCGGAAAACCCCTCGTTGAGATAGCGGCGGGCGAAACTGGGGTCTACGTTGTACTGGCTCATCTTCTCGTTCAATTCGCGGCGGAACTCGCGCATGGGCATCAGGTTGCTGCCGATCACGCCGGGGCGGTTCTCGTCCGCCGGCTGGCTCGTATAGCCGCGCACATTGGAAACCGCGGTGCGTAGGAAGTTCGCCACGCTCACACCCGGCACCGCCACCGGATACTGGAAGGCCAAGAACAGACCGGCGCGCGTGCGCTCGTCGGCTTCCATCTCCAAGATGCTCTCGCCGTCCAACAAAATATCGCCTTCGGTCACGGTATAGTGCGGGTGACCGGCAATTACGTAGGCCAGGGTGGATTTGCCGGAACCATTTGGCCCCATCAAGGCGTGGATCTCACCGCTGCGCAAGGTCAAGTCTACGCCCTTGAGGATCTCGGTGTCCTCAACTGAAGCGTGCAAATTGCGGATTTCCAGAACGCTCATCGTGTTCGCACTCCTCTTGTGTACGCTTAATGTACGTTTCTTGTAACCGTTTGTGTACTTGGCCGGGTGTTTGCGCTTGTGCGGAGGAACTATCCTACAGCCAACTTCGCAAGTCTACCGCAGCCGCCGATAGATAAACGTAAATTCTAACCCAAAAGGGCAATTTACCACGATTCCAGGTTTATTCCGCGCCGTCTGATTCTTCCGCTGCCGTGCGGCTCACCACAAAGGCGCACCCGGGATGCCCGTCCATCATGCACGCGCTCAAGCTTACATCCGACCCTAACACCTTGCGCATGAGTTCCTCATCCATGTCGCAGATGTCGCGATGCTCTTGAGCAAGTTCATGGTAGGGGCAGTTATACGTGTGCAGGATAATCGTCTCGGCGTCTTGCACTTGCACATCAGTCAGGACGCCGCGCGTATAAAGCGCCTCGGCCAGTTGTTCTACACGCTCCTGCAGCACCTCTGACCGCACTGAGTCGGCATAGCGCTGCGCCAGGCGGTTGCCCACCCGGTCCAAGAGCAGTGCAGCACGCTCCTTGCCTTCCAGCGCAAAGACTTCTTCAAGCAAAGTCAACGCCAGGTCGTCACAATGGCAGGCAAACAACTCATGCACCTTGTCGGTGATGGAGTAGGCGTGGTGCGGCCTACCCACCCCTGCATGGACGCGCTGGCGCTCAACATATCCCTCAGCCTGGAGAACAGTCAAATGCTGGCGTACCGCCGTGGTGGTGATGCCCAGCACGTCTTCCAGTTCTTTGATCGTGGCAGACCCATTGCGCTTGATATGCTCTACGATCTGCCAGGCCGGGCTTTCTCGGTAGAGATAGGCATGTAGCCCCATAATCGCTTCCTGTGCAACAGGGTGTCGTCGCAGGACAATGCTCAACAAAGGCGATACAAACGAAAGCCGTGACACACACGACAGGTCGAGTGTACCACGGCGGCTCAATTTAGTCAAATTAGTATGTTTTAATTACGAAAACCCTCGCGAGGCAGCTCGCGCTGGTCGCTTAGTCGGCGGCAGGGACCGCTGCCTCCGGAGTTGGTTCGACCACGTTCCCCTCAGCGCCGCGCGTGGAAGGCAGCATCAACGCGCACAGCCCTGCCCCGACAGGCAGCAGCGCGATGACGGACAGCACGGCAGGCAGCCCCACCCAGTCGGCAATCCAACTGGCGATTCCGGCTGTGGCCGCGCCGCTGGCAAACATCAACCCCAGGACCGCGCCGCCGATCATCCCTTTCCGTTGGGGCAGCAGCCGCTGTGCCATGATGATTAGCACGCTGTGCGGAATGTTCATCATAATCCCCGCGGCCAGCGCCGCCACCGCATATACCCACCCGCCGGTGTGCAGCATGAGAGATGAAAAGACCGCGCCCAATGTCATCGAGGCAAAGATCACCGTGCGCCGGTTATAGCGGTCACCCAGATAGCCCCCCACAAACGTTCCCACCGCGCCCGCCAGCCCCAGCACGCTTAACATCGTGCCATAGATCGCAGGGGAATACCCCTGGTCGGCGAAGTACTTGGGCAGCAGCGTGACAAAACTCTGTTGGGTGGTGGCGCGCAGCGAGATCAGCAGCACAAACGCCAGCACCGCATACAGCCCGAATTGCGCCGCCTGGCCGGACGGTGTCGCCGGTGACGACTGGACCGGCGCGGAGGGAGCCACCGGTGCGGGCGCTTCTTCGACATAAGGGTCACGCAGCGCGGCCAGTGCGTACAGCACAGCCGGGGTCATCGCCAGTGAGAGATAGGGCATGGCGGCCAGCCCAAAGTTTTGCAGCAGGATGCCGGAGACTACCGGCCCCAAGGCCAGCCCGGTCTGCCCTAGCACAAAAAAGATCGAAGTGGCTGTGGTGGGGAACCTGCCGCCTGCCATCGTGGCGTTGGTCATGCCCGCAGGGTGAAACGCGCCGCTGCCTAACGCACCGATGACCAGACAGGTTACTAGCGCCCCATAGTTAGGCATAAAAGGGGCCAACGCATAGAAGGCCATTGTCCACAGGATGCCCAGCCCAGTGATCCAACGGCCATTGAGTTTGTCCACCAGGAAGCCAAAGAGCGGCTGCGTGAGTGAGGCGGAAAAGTTGTAGAGCATCGCCGCCAGCCCGATCTGGCTGACCGACAGGTCAAAGTCCGCGGCAATGGCAGTCAGGATGATGGCGATGGATGAATTCAGGACATCAATGGCAAAGTGGCCGATGGAGGCCGCATACAGCCGTTTATGGTTCATATTCCCCGTTCCTGCGGGCGCTCAAATCTGCGAATGTCGAAGTATTGTAGCACATCAGGAATGGGGGCATGGAATTCTGCGCTAGGCGGCAGCGTAAGCACAGCATATCTATAGATACACCTGTTGCATAGCCTGTGATCTATGGTCAGATCCCTGGCTGGTTGCTAGGCTGAAAAGCTGCCCCTACGCCCGCCGCCGCGCTGACATTTGAATGGAGGCAAGGAGCGCCGACCATGAGGAGAAATGGACATCACCCAGCGGACCATCACAACATAGAGCAATACAACTATGAACACTTTCGGACAAAACATCTTCTGATTGACGCCCAGCGCACCCTGCAGAAGCAGGGCATCCGGCCCAGCGCGCTGGCGCCCGATTTTACGCTGCCCCTAGCACGAGGCGGGACGCTGCGCCTGAGCGCCCTGCGCGGGCGGCCTGTCCTCCTGCACTTTGGATCCTATACTTGACCCATCACGATCGGCTCGGTCGAGCCGCTGAAAAAACTCCATAAGCGTTGGGGCCGTGAAGTTCAGTTTGTCGACGTGATTGTGCGCCAAGCGCATCCAGGCCGTGACGTGCCGCCCTACCGCAGCTTTTACCAGAAGATGGACGATGCCGTCGCCTACCAGCAGGAAGAGAGGATCCCCTGGCCTGTGCTTGTGGACGACCTCGCAGGCAGCGTTCACCATCAGTATGGCGGGCTGGCTGACCCGACTTACCTGATCGGCGTCGACGGACGCATCGCCTATTACAACCTATGGACCTATGCGCCCGCCCTGCATGAGGCGATTCTAGCCCTACTCTCCAGAGGCGGGTCGGGGGTGGTCAAGGGCGGTTGGGATCGCGCCGTACGCCTGGGGCCTGCCATGACAGATGGATGGCGCGGCATCCAGCGCGGGCTGCCACAGAGCTACGTCGATATGCTCACAGCCGCACCCGGTAGTGGCGCAGCGCTGTGGCTGGGGTACCAACTCCGCCCGCTGCTGGCCCCGCTGACGCTGCGCGCCGAACCGCTGCCCTCCTCCGTCAAGATCGGGCTGCTTGTCGGCATCGGTACGGCGGCCCTGGCAGGTTTGGAAATCGCGCAGCAGCGCAAGAGGGATCGACAACTAGCGGGCGGTTCTCGCCCACCCGCACCGCGGTTCAGGACGGAACGCCCCCTGCCAGAGCGCGTCCCGTCCTA
>CAZYQJ010000485.1:0-4775 GCA_964649925.1 uncultured Litorilinea sp. | reverse complement strand
GATTGGATGTGCCAAAGCGGCTGGCCCCACCTAGGATATAGGCAGGCGTAAAGACCTGGAACGCGCCAATCAGCCCGGTGATCAGCATGAAGAAGATCGTGGGCGAGAGCAGTGGCAGCGTGATCTTCCAAAACTTTGCCCACTGCGTGGCACCGTCAATTTCGGCGGCTTCGTAGAGATGGGCCGGGATGTTTTGCAGCCCGGCCAGATAGATGATGGCGCTGCCGCCGACGCCCCACAGGCTCATGATCGCTACCGAAGGCACGGCCCAGGTGGACGAGTTGATCCAGCCAGGCGGGTTCTGCACCCCTAGTGAACGCAGCACCGTGTTGATGGCCCCGATCTCAGGGTCCAACAGGTTCATCCACAGGATAGTGACTGCCACGCCGGAGACGACCGCCGGGACATAGAAGACGGTACGGAAGAAGTTCATGCCGCGCAGCTTCTGGTTGAGCAGCAGTGCCAGTGCAATGCCCAAGATAATGCTTGGGATAAGCGTCATCAGCATAAATTTGATCGTGATCCACAGCGACATGTAGAAATAGCGATCGTCAAAGAACATGTCGTGAAAGTTTTGCAGCCCCACCCAGCGCGGCGGCGGGTTGATGAGTACCCAGTGGGTAAAGGCCGCGCCGAGTGACATCAGGATTGGGATCAGTTGAAACCCGACGAATCCTATGATCCAGGGCAGGAGAAAGATGTAGGCGGCAATGGCCTCCTTACGTTTCAGGCCGGACCAGGAAACGCGCTGGTTACCTGTCGTGATCGTTGTCATAGCATTCAGCTTCTCCTTCAGTTCGAAACAAGTGCAAGCAGTCTAGGGCTTCGCCTACGCCAGCAATACGGCTGCATCGCTGGCGTAGGTTGTCATCGCACATAACCAGGCGGCTACTGGCCCAGCAGTTCAAATTCCTCCCAGAGTTCGTCAGTGATCTCTTGGCATTCCATTGCGGCATCGCTGATAGCCGTATTGACGTCAATACCGTCTTCAGTCATGCGTCGCCAGGCTTCATCAAAGGGCTGGAGGGAGACCCAAACATCCGGGGTGAAGGGCGGTGGGGCGATGCGGTCGGACAAGGTAATCGCATCCTGAACCAGCGGATCATTGCCCCCGGCTTCGAGGAATTGTTCGTAGAGGGGTTGATAGCATGGCACGCCGCCGGACTCATCCCCTTGCAGCGCGGCCAGTTCCACGGCTAGCTCGGTAGCCATGAACTTCAAGAATTCCCAGGCTTCGTCCGGATTGTCGCTGGCAGTAGGGATGCCATAGGAGACGAGCCAGCCGCCGACGTTGTGTTCCCAACCGGGCGTGACAACCGGCTGCCCGGTGAGTCCGACATTGATGCCTGCGTCCCTAGCCGCCTTGGCGTTACCCAGCGTGCCATAAGACATGGCGAGCTTGCCCTGGTTAAAGAGGTCGCCCCCGGCGTCGCCTAGGATGGCGCCGGCTGTATCCGGTGTCAGGTCTTCATCGTAGGCCGTCAGCAGTGCGGACCAAACCTTGATCCAGTCTTCCGTGTTCGTGTTGTCCATGCAGGCACGTCCATCGGAACCCAATACAAATGGGTCGCTCATGTAGTTGTTCATCGTGTTCCAGCGCGGCACGAAGTTGACTGACCCCCATACCCTGGTGGCCAGGTCATCCGACGGTTTGTTGGTAGCGCGAGCATACGTCAACCATTCGTCATAACCGATCACGGAATCTACGGTCAATTCAGGCAGACCCGCTTCGCTAAAGAGGTCTTTGTTGTAGAGCATCGCCCAAATGTTAGAGAGGAACGGCAGAGCGTACACCTGATTATCGCGCGCAATCGAGGCTTGGAAGAGCGGGCAGAAGTCATCCGTGCTTAAGCCATCGCGCTCGAAATAGCCGTTCAGAGGGAGGATATGACCTGCCTGCTCCAGCTTTGAGGGAACATTGGTCACCAGATCCGGCACCTGACCGGCTGCAATTGCGGTTTCCAGCTTCAGGCCCAATTCGTCCTCTGGGATGCCTACATGTTCGAACTGAATGTTGGGATGGAGTTCCTGAAATTTGGGGATAGCAACTGTATCAATCCATTCGAAGTCGACTCCGCCGAAATCCCAGATTGTCAGCGTAACCGTACCGCCAGCCGACGCCTCTGCCGCTGCATCGTCTACGCTGCCCTGCTGGGTGGTGGGTTGCGCCGGTGTCGTCGAGCAGGCCGCTAACCACAGGACCAGTATACTGACCAACAGACTCTGTAGATTGCGTTTATTACTCATCTCCCTTTCCCCCTTAATGGATCGCATGAAACGGTAAATGACGACGTAGCCCGTTCTCGAGGTGGAAACAAGCTGGTTCTGTGGTGGCGCATTGACTTGCGCTGGTCACACCTCCTTTTGCAAAACTAGGCGAGAAGTAGAGTGGAGCGCTGCTGTTGCCGTTCGGCCCGCTCCCGAATAAGGGCCGTCAAGTCGTGGGCGACCACGCTCAGGTCCGGGTCTGGATTCAGACGCAACACCTTTTCTACCCAAGGTTGGGGCAAGCTTTGCACACCGGCCAGCGCACCCATTAACTCGCCAGCGATGGCCGCGATGGTGTCTGCATCGCGGCCCATGTTGGCTGCGCCAATAATGGCCTGTTCTGCATCACCATCAGCGATGTAGCAGAGTGCTAAGGCGCAGGGCACCATTTCCAGTTGGAAGACTGTATCCCACGGGGGGAAACTGACGAGGAACTCTCGGTAAAACGGTTCGCGCAGGGCAAACACGTCTTGGCAGCGTTCGGCTACCTCCAGCAGCCGATTTAGCCTCCCCACAAATTCGCTCGCATGGTTGCCCAGGCTGTCTGCATGGTGAAGCACATTCTCGATTACCTGATCCATGGTTGCATCCGGTTGCATGGCTGTGGCGATTGCTACAGCCATGGAATAGCCATCGTGTGCCGCTGCTTCTGGATCGGCAGCATGGATGAGGCCAATCGGAGCATCCCAGCCCGGACGACAAGGGCGTTGTGCCTGCATCATCTGAGCCAGCTTTTCCAGCGACGCTGCAGAGCGTGCGTATGCCCGCTGTGGCCCCGGCCAACTAACCGTGGGCAAATAGTCCTCTGCACCTTCGGCCATGAGGCGATAGTTGAGCCACTCGTTGGCGAAGTCTGCGCCGGTGATGGGGCCACCCTTGCGCAAGATTGCCTGGCAGGTTATGAGTCGATAGCGCATGTCGTCCGTATAGGCTCCTACCTCGCGACTCCAGCGTCCAAGCGGATGAAAGCCGCCTTCGCTTTGCATCTGTGTCCCAAAGGGATACCAGCGTTCCAGAGGCGATTGTTCACTCCGCTGCCGCGGCGGCAGGGGATCGAAATGGGTGATATGCCCATACTGCGCCTCTATATCCCGGTAATGCATCATCTCCACACGAATGCCGAAAGCATCGCCGATGGCCGCTCCCAGAAGACAGCCGAAGACCTTCTCGTACAACCTGTCTTGCGCCATGGTCAACAATCCTTTTTCTCGTGTTTGTGCAAGCTTGTGATTATGCTGATTCGCGCACGATGACAGCGTAGGGCATCTTTTCACAACGTCCCTGTGGAGGAGCGTTGCCGTTCAGACGGTCGAGCAGGAGCTCGGCAGCCCGTTGTCCCAGCCGGTTTTGAAATTGGGTGACCGTTGATAGCGCCGGGCTGACGAGTCTGGCTGCAGGGATATCGTCAAAGCCCATGATCGCAACGTCCTCAGGGACGCTTAGCCCTGCTTCGCGGATCGCGAGCAAGGCGCCAATGGCCCTGATGTCGTTGGCCGCGAAAACGGCGGTGGGCGGTGTAGCCAGCGCCAACAACCCCTGCATCCCGATATAGCCGCCTTCTTCAGTGGATTCGCAGGTGCGGATCCGATCTGGATCGAACTGAATACGATGGGCGGCAAGTGCCTGGCGGTAGCCCAGAACACGCGCATCCTCAGTCCTTTCGCAGCGCGCCAGCATACCGATGCGCCTATGACCCCGGCCAATGAGATGCGTGACGGCGGCTTGTGCAGCCGCCGCGGTATCAATGTACAGATAATCGAGTGGCAGGGGTTCTGGCGTCTTTGGCCGCGCGGCGAAGCATACCACCGGAATGTTCAATTCGAGCAGAGGCATCAAGTCGTCGACAGTCATATGGAAAAACACGCCGATGACGCCATCCGCACGTGCTTGGCGCACGGAACGAAGCGCCTTCTCCTCTTTGTGCCGTTGACCGTCGCTATTATAGATAATCACGTCGTAGCCTTGCGTTTCTGCTACATCCTGGATGCCTCGTTCTAGAGTAGGGTAAAATGGATTGGTGATATCCGGGATAACGCTGGCAATGGTGTAGGTACGATTGGTAATCAAGCTGCGTGCGGCGTTATTAAAAACATATCCTAGATTCTGCGCTGCTTCCAGGATACGTTGCCGCGTTTTGTCGGAAACAGTGACCGTTTGCTTGTTGTTGAGTACGTATGAAACCGTCGCCTGCGAGATGCCCGCCACCCGGGCAACATCTGCCTGAGTCGGTCCTCTACGGTGAGCTTTGCTCATTTGGTTTCTATAGCTTGTGGTCAGGAAGCGTGGTCAATTATGCGTATAAGTTAAATTCAGGGTAATACAAAGATTGTGCTATGTCAACATAAAACAAACGATAACCAGGGCTTCTCAAAAGTTGTGTTTTCTAGGGCTGCAGGCGCTCCGTCACCCTGAGCGGAGCAAAGGGTCTTTCTGGAAGACGCGCCAGTGCAGACGCTGGTCTGGAAACTGTTGCTCAATGCCAATGGACTGGCGACCGCGCTCATCGG
>CAZYQJ010000484.1:0-4782 GCA_964649925.1 uncultured Litorilinea sp. | reverse complement strand
TCACAGAGGAACGCATCAGCGCAGGCCATGCCCGCGCCTTGCTGGCGCTGCCCGACCCAGCGACTATCTCTCACACCCTGGCGCAGATCATCGCCCGCGCCCTGAGCGTGCGCCAGACCGAAGAACTGGTCAAGCGGCTGATTACAGAGACCGCGCCGGAACCTGACCCGCCATCCCCCGAGCCCCTGCCGGGGGTCGATCTCGCCCACCTGGAGAACCGCTTCCGCGCCGTTTTGGGGACCAAAGTCAACCTGACGCGCAACCAGGACGGCAGCGGGCGGCTGACCGTCCACTTCTACAGCGATGACGATTTGGCACAACTCTATCACCTCATCGCCGGGGAAGACGACCTGTAGCCCTTCGACCGTGGCCCACTCTTTCCGTTTGTACCCGTGGTAGAGTCCGCATATCCCCCTGTCTGGGGTCCACGCCCGCTGCGCGAAACAACTGGCTCGGCAACGCTGGGCTGGGGTCTGGTGGGGGCCAGCAGCATGGCCGCCAACCACATGGTGCGCGCCATCCGCGACCAGCCCCCACACTCCGGCCCCACGGCACGCCAGATAATTACCCACAGCCGGCTCATCGGCATCTTCAGCCACAACGAGCATCGCGCCCGCCAGTTTGCCGTGGATCACGCCCTGCCTTACGCCTTTGTCAACCTGGCCGACCTGCTTGCCCACCCCGATATCCACTGTGTTTACATCAGCAACCACCCGCGCCACCACGCCCAGACCGTGCTGGCCGCCCTGGCTGCAGGCAAGCATGTGCTGTGTGAACCGCCCCTGGCGCTGTCGCTGGAGGACGCTCAAACCGCGGCCCGGACTGCGCTCAGCCGGGGACTGGTGTTAGCAGTCAACTATGCGCGGCGCGCCGACCCGGCGCTGCACACCCTGCGCCAACTGCTGGCGGATGAAGCCATCGGCGACCTATTGGGCGGGCGCATCAGCAACGCCGTCATGCTGCGTCCCGCGCTCCAAACCTGGCGGCTGCAGCGCGCTGGCGGCGGCGCCATCCTCGACCGCACCCTGCACAGCGCCGACCTGATCCGCTACTTGACCGGCGATGAAGTGGTCACCGTTCAATCCCTCAGCACACATCAAATCTTGGGCGACGAAGTCGAGGAAGATGTGGTCAGCCAGGTCGTATTGCGGCGCAGCGGTCTAGTTTTTCAACTGCACGATTCGTTTCTGGTGCCGCACACCCCCACCAGCGTCGAAATTCACGGCAGCACTGGCAGGCTCCTGGCACGCCACTGTCTGGTGGATGATTACCCCAGCGAACTGATCCTCACGCGCAACGGTCAAGACGCGCCTGTGCCGATCCCCCCCGGCGACCCATACCACCAGGCAGTACGCCATTTTGCCAACGCGGTGCGCGGCCAGGGGACGCCGCTGGCCTCCGGAACCGATGGCGTGCAAAGCCTGACGATTGCCCTGGCGGTACAAGAAGCCATCCGGCGCGGTCACCGCGTGATCATCCCTGGCCCTACAGACCGCAACCCCCTTGACAATCTCTACTCTGGTTGATGGATTGTACAGTGTATGGTAAGCTTTAGCCCAAGGTATACCGCCAACTGTTATCCCGTCATGACAGCCGCAATTGCGGCTGCCGTCTGATTTCACCACTGAGGTCTGAGTGTCTATCGGTTTGCGCCTAAGCGACTACGCCACATCACCACTCTACAACATCAAGGCCGTTGTCCAGGCCACCGGCATCAGCCCCAGCACGCTGCGAGCGTGGGAGCGGCGCTATAACATGTGCCGTCCCCAGCGGTCTGAGAGCGGCTACCGGCTCTATGCTGAGCGTGACATTGCGATCATTCGCTGGCTCAAAAGCCAGGTAGACGCGGGCATGTCGATCAGTCAGGCTGTTTCCTGGCTGGAAACCATGGCCGAAGAAGCAGGTGCGATTGATCAGGTTGTCCTGCCGGGCAGCGCGACCACCGTTCCTGGCAGAGGAACGCTCACGCCTCTCCACCGCAACCCTGTGCGCGACTTTGCTTCGCTACAAACCGAACTGCTGTGCGCCCTGCTGGGGTACGACGAGGCGGCAGCCGAACAGGCGCTGACCGAAGCCTTTGCCATGTATACGGTGGAACAGATAGGCGAGAACCTCATCCTGCCTGTGCTGATCGAGATCGGCGACCGCTGGCATCAGGGCGCGGTCAGCGTTGCCACAGAGCATTTTGCCACCAACTATCTGCTGCAGCGGCTGGCGGCGCTCTTACGCAGCCTTCCCAACGGCAGCACAGGTCCGCTGGTCTGGGTGGGCTGTGCCCCATCCGAGCTGCACGAAGTCGGCGCGCTGCTGTTGGGCATCTATCTGCGCCGCGCCGGATACCGGGTACATTATTTAGGCCAGAGCCTGCCCGCCGAAGACCTGGCCGCCGAAGCCCAACGCAGACAGCCTGCCATGATCTTGTTAAGCGCCAGCACCGAACCGGCAGCAGAAGAACTCGCCAAACTCACCGCTAATTTGGCACGTCATAGCCCTGCCCGCCCGATCATCGGCTACGGTGGGCAGATCTTTACCCGTCATCCTGAACTGTGCGCCCACATTGCAGGTCTGTATCTAGGAGACAACGCCCACACAGCGGTTGATCAGGTGACTGAGCTGCTGCTCAACCGCCTGCCCACCCATGCATCCAAAACTCCAGCAGAAATGGATCTCCGCCCATGAGCGATGAGCCTACCGCCTTGGCGGACTTTGAAGCCGAGTTGCAGGCCGTCCAAGAAACCTTGTCCACGGCTGCCGAAGAACTGGGGATGCCTCTGGGGGAATTGGTGCGCGCCCAAGCGAAGCAGACGGCCCCTGCCCTGCGCGCTGCGCTGGTGCTGGCTGTCGCCTATGACCCGCAGGGGGACGAGACCAGCCGCCAGCGGCGCATCTTTCTGGCCGCCGCCCTGGAGATGCTCGCCGTCGCGCTGCACATCCACCGGCTGCTGGTGACAAGCGCCAGCCTGGAAGACAACAACGACAACCTTGACAAACCGTTCATTGGGAGTACCATACTAGCAGGCGATTATTGCTTTAGCCGCGCCGCCACGATGGCTGCCCAGACGGATAGCCCACGCGTGGTCACCCTCTTTGCACAAGCCCTTCAAACGATCAGCGAGGGTCATCTGCGTGCGCTCTCGACGCCGACGGAGCAGCCCTTCGACGAAAACCATGCCCTGCTCCACACTGGGGCCACGGCTGCCATCGAACTGGCCGGGCTGCCGTCACATCTGCTGGCAGACCAACGTGCAGTGGCAGAGGAGTTAGCCGCTGCCATGGCGCAGCCTGTACTCAGCGCCCCAGGGCTGGCTTCCCTGCTGCCCGCCGTCCTGTCTGAACGCCGCCCGCGCTGGCAAGCGCTGGTTCATTGGCTGATGGGGGAACACGTCAACGGCTGGTCGACCCAACGCAGCACACCCTCCTAAAGCGGCCTTTCCCTACTCCTTCGCCTCTGTGGCCGCGATCAGACTAGCCCCTTACGCTCCCCTGTGCGGCTAGCGCCCGTAGGTACGGGTGCACTGTCCGCGACGAATTTTCTGGAAACATTAATACAATTCAAACATTCTTCCAATCCAATTCAAATATTCGGCGGCTATCATAGGTCTGTTGAGAGCGAACCGAATTGAGCGTAGTCTGCCGCTGATAGGGAAACTTATGGGCGGCGCGTTGCGTTTATTCGACGAGTTTGCGGCCCGGCCATCAACATGACGTCTGTCATTCACATGGCCGGACAAGCCGTCACTTCTGATGAATAGCGCGCAGCTGTTGCGTAGTGTAGATGTATATTGGCCGCAAAGCGGTCTCAGTGGCTGTGAGTCTGTGCATTAAGACAGCAGGCGAAGCGTCACTGTCACCGGCAACGGCCCGCAGGTGCTTGCCAGTTTGTACAGGCAAGCCAGCCAAGGGCAATTTTAAACTGCCGACAGAGAAAGGACAGAGCCATCATGAGTATCTCCTCCCGAGACATACAGCGTGAGCCTCAGCCCCTGGGAGTCCAAACAGGCCCCCTGTCCAGCGTGACCCAAGCCAGTGCGCTTCCGCAGATGCTAACGGCGCTGCGTGAAGAAGACCCGGCGTTTAACAAGGTAGTCAGCATCAAGCATGTGGAGCGCGGCAGTGTGGTCGCAACACCTGAAGACCTGGCCAGCAAGATGTATGTCTTGATGAGTGGCAAGGTCAACCTGGTCTGTACCAACAATGAAGGACGGCGTTTGGTCATTGCCTCGCTGCAGTCGGGTGCGATCTTTGGTGAGGGTGCGCTCGATCAGCCGGGCGACGCCAACGTATTTGTCGAAGCCGCCGAGCCGGTTTCGGTGTGGGTCATCCCGGCCCATGAGGCGCGCAACATGGCCATGCAGTATCCCATCCTGGGGTGGGGGATGCTGCAAACCTATGGGGAACGGCTGCTGCAGGTCGAAAACAGTTTAGAAGATGTCGCCTACAAGAAGCTGCCTGAACGACTGGCCATGCTGCTGCTGGACCTGAGCGACAACCAGGCCGGATTGATCAAAGGCGTCAGCCACCAATCCCTGGCGGATCACCTGGGAACCTACCGGGAGACGGTCAGCGCCATCCTGCGTGACTTCAAACGGCAAGGGCTGGTGGAGCTGGGCTACCGCCGCATCACCTTGTTGGATGTGGACGCCTTGAGGGATCTTGCGGGCGTTTGGGAGTGGTAACGCCACGCAGTGCGTGGCAATAAAAATGCGACAGTAGATTACATTCAAGCGGCCTGATTACAGGTACACTCAATGCGTCGCAGGCACAACGCTCGTTATCTGAGAT
>CAZYQJ010000483.1:3298-4794 GCA_964649925.1 uncultured Litorilinea sp. | reverse complement strand
CGGTGAGGACGTTGCCCCACCAGACGATGCGCTGGATCGGCGCTTGGACAGGGATACGCGCCTCGCGCCCACGCAGCACCAACAGGGCAAACTCGCGCGCATAATCCAGCGTTTCGAGAGTGGCCGCGGCATCCGGGCTGAGATGGGGCGCGACTGAGGCGATCTCCTCGCGGGTCGCCACGACCAACACCCCTGGGTCCGCCGACGTCCATTGGGCGCTTTGGCCGTTTTCCAGAACGGTGTAGGATAGCTCTTGGGGCGACATGGTGTCGCAGGCAGCCAGCAGCAGCCAGCCGGCGATCAGGATCAGCCGTTGCCAAAAGGACATGATAGGCTCCTCTAGATGTGCCGCATTGGGGTAGGGCGACGGTTGCATTATCGCACAACAACAGCATCGGCGCGAGCCGGGGCAGCCCGCAATGCTGTATAAGGAAACCCGGCGCGCTCTGTACCCCCGGAGGCTTTGACCCTGGCCGCCCCCGGTGCTAGAATCGGGAGTCGAATGTGCGGTGTCTGGAGAAAAGGAGTTTCCATGCCTGAGCCGCGGCGCATCATCTATATGGATCATTCGGCGAGTACACCGGTGCGCGCCGAGGTGCTGGAGGCGATGCAGCCCTATTTTGCCGAGTTCTACGGCAACCCGTCCAGCATCCACGGGGTAGGGCGGCGCGCGGGGGTAGCATTAGCGCAGGCGCGGCGCACCATTGCCGAGTTGATCGGCGCAAAGCCCAGCGAGATCATCTTTACCGGCTGCGGCACCGAGAGCGATAACGCGGCGCTGCGCGGGATTGCCCTGGCGCGCCGCCAGGCAACCGGCGCAAAGCGCATCGTGACGCTGCCCATCGAACACAAAGCCGTCCTCTATACGGCCCAAGACCTGGCCGACCATTTCGGCTTTGAACTGACCCTGGTCCCGGTCGACAGCGACGGGCTGGTCGCGGTGGAGGATGTGGCGCGGGCGTTGGGGGATGGCGCGGATGTGGCCGTGGTCAGCGTGATGGCCGCCAACAACGAGGTCGGTACGATCCAGCCTGTGGCGGAGATCGGCGCGCTCTGTCAGGAACGCGGCGTGCCGTTTCACACCGATGCGGTGCAGGCCGCGGGCAAACTGCCGCTGCGTGTGGATGATCTGCATGTGGATGCGCTGAGCACCAGCGCACACAAGTTTTATGGCCCCAAAGGCGTGGGCTTTTTGTACCTGCGCGGCGGCACGCCTTTTCTGCCCTATATGACCGGCGGCAGCCATGAAAACGGGCGGCGCGCAGGCACAGAGAACGTGCCGTTTATTGTCGGGATGGCGAAGGCGTTCGAACTGGCGGAAGCGGAACGTGATCAGGAGAACGCGCGGCTGCAAGTGCTGCGTGACCAGTTGATCGGCGGCATCCTGGAGACGGTGGAAGGGGCGCGGCTCACCGGGTCGCCTACACAACGCCTGGCCGGTCATGCCAGCTTTGTGATCCAGGGGGTGGAGGCCGAAGGAGTATTGATTGCGCTGG
>CAZYQJ010000483.1:0-3288 GCA_964649925.1 uncultured Litorilinea sp. | reverse complement strand
TGCCCTGGACTTGGCGGGGATTGCCGCCAGCAGCGGCAGCGCCTGTACCAGTGGATCACACCGGCCCAGCCATGTATTGGAGGCGATGGGCGTGCCTGCCGCCGACGCGGTGGGCGGGCTGCGTCTCAGCCTGGGGCACAGCAACCGTCCTGAAGACGTGACCTATCTGCTGGAGCGGCTGCCACAGATTGTGGGCCAGATCAAAGGGACCGTGCCTGTCCAACTGTAGGCGTTGTTAGGTGCTCGATTCGGCCTGCTGTTGTGCTTCTCGCCACGCATCTGCAAGCAGCGTAAAGATGTCGGTTTCGGTGACAATGCCAACCAGATGTTTGCGTTTGGGAAAACGGGGGTCAGTTTTCACGACGGGGACGCCGCCGATCTTGTGCGCCACGAAGATTGCCGCCAGTTCGCCGACGGTCGCATTTAGCCCGATGGTGATGACCTCACGTGTCATCACGTCGGCCACGCTCAACCATTCTTCTGCCACACCCGGCTCATAGCTGCTGCGTGTGCCGTCGACGGCTTCGGCTTCCCGCACGTCACTGTCGGTGACAATGCCGATCACGCAGTCGTCCTCATCCACCACCGGCAGCCGCCGGATGTTAAACTCTTCCATCAATTGAGCTGCATCCGCGACGAGTTCCTCTGGATGAATGGTGACGACATTGGAGTGCATGATCTGGCTCACGGGAATGTGATGCATCTCTTTCTCCGTAGAAAGTGGAAAGGCAAAGTTGAAGCACAACGGTCAAGCCACCTGTCCAGGCAAATGGCTCAAAATGGATTATACCACGTTTCGCCAGGATGGCGCGTTTGATTCTGCTGTTAATTGACTTAGAAATTCGAATGCTGTATGCCCGCACGCCGCATACTGCCATGATGAGTGCCGTCGTCTTGATTGCGTTTACCTTGATCGCCCTGGGGCTGGTGAGCGGGGGCCTGTTTGCCCTGGTTCCCGTGCTGTTGGGGCGCGATGTGGCGGGGGCCGTGGCGTTGGTAAGGACGTTGTATGATAGCCTGGGCGTATTGATGCCCGCGGCGTTGTGGGCCGCGTTCTATGTCCGGCGTGATGATGAGGGATATCGCGGCGCCTATGCCAGCATGGGCCGCAGCATTGCTACCGGACTCCAGGGGGCGACGGTGGGCGCGATCCTGGGGGCTGGACCGGTGTTTCTGGTTGCGGCCACGCTGGTGGCCGCGGGGGTTGGTGGGCTGGATGCGGACACGTTCGGCGCAGCCCTACAGGATCATGTCGTCTGGTCCGGGCTGATCTTTGTGGCTGCGGTCACCATCGGCAGCGCTATTCCACTGGGGATTTGGACCTATTACACCGGCCCAGGCCGCGATGACTAGCGCCGCCTGGAACATCTGGATCGGCTGTAGCTTGGACAGGCAGTTAGAAAGCCATCTATGAATCAAATCCGCGGCGCGATCCGGATTGCGATCCTGGTGTGCCTTTTGTTGTTGAGTGCGGTGGCGATGCTGCTGGCTGCGGTGATCCCAGGGCGCGTGGGGGGCGTGCGGCCCGCTCTGTGGCTGGGCCGGTGGATCGCCCGGCTGGGGTGTAGGGTGCTGGGGGTGCGGGTGCGCTGTCCTGACCCGGCGCGGCTGCGGTCGGCACAGGGGCTGGTCTTCCCCAACCATTCGTCGCTGCTCGATTCGCTGGTGCTGCTGCATGTCACACCGGCGCGCTTTTTGGCCGCGGCTGAAGTCGAACGCTACCCGTTGATCGGCTGGATGGTGCGCGCGGTTGGCACAGTCTTTGTGGCGCGCCATGACCAGAATTCACGCAAAGCAGCGCGGCGTGCCGTCTTGGCGGCGTGGCAGGCTTCGCCCTTTCCGCCGCTGGTCATCTTTCCAGAGGGACGATTGGGGCCAGGTGACCGGCTTCTGCCGTTCCGGTATGGCGCGTTTGAGATCGCGGCAGAACAAGGCATCCCGTTTGTGCCGTGCGCCTTGCGCTACCGGCCCTTGGATGTGGCGGTTTGGCATGGGGGCAGGGGCGAGCCGCTGTGGGCGGCAGCCTGGCGGCTGGCAACCAGCCCGCGGCCTGTGGTGGTCGAGGTACTGCCGTTGGCAGCAGTGACCCCCGGTCCGCAGGATGACGCGGCGACATTAGCCGCAACCGCGCGTGCTGCCATCGCGGAGGCATTGGATATTGACCTGGAGATGGAACCGCTGACCACCCCGGCAGAGTTTTATATAGGGCGCAGCGATGTGTAGCGGGGAGAGCCGCAGCCTAGACGACTTCGATGCCCGGCGTGCCCACCACCTCGCCAATGGCCCAGACAGGTTGTTGGGCGTCGGCGCAGGCGGCTTCAAAGGTGGCGATGTGGGCGTTGGGCACGGCCAGCAGCAGGCCGCCGCTGGTCTCCGCTTCCCACAGCAGCGAGCGCTGCGCCTCCGTGACGGTCGGGGCATAGCGCACGGATTCACCATAGGCTTCAGGGTTGCGCGTGCTGCCGCGGGTCAGATAGCGTGCTGCGATGTAGTCCCACACACCGGGCAGGGCAGGCACATCCGCGGCCACCAGGCGGAAGCCAGCACCCGACTCACGGGCGGTCGCCAACACCATTTCGGCGGCATGGCCCAACAGCCCAAAGCCGGTGATGTCGGTGGCGCTGCGGACCTGGGCAGCCTGGGCGGCAAGGGCGGCGGCGCGATTGAGCCGCAGCATCGAAGCGATGGCCGCGTCCAGATGGTGCACATCTACTTCGAGCCGCCCGCGGGCGCGGCTTTCACCCGAGGCGGTAAACTTGGCCGCGGTGGTGATAATGCCGGTGCCGAGCGGTTTGGTCAGATAGAGCCGGTCGCCGGGGCGCGCGCCGCCCTTGCGCATAATGTGTTCTGGATGCACGATCCCGGTAACGCTCAATCCGTAGAAGGGTTCCGGGTTGTTGACCGTGTGCCCCCCGGCGATGGCTGCGCCCGCCTCGCGCACCTTGGCAGCCCCTCCGGCGAAGATTTGGGCTACGCTTTCGGCGGGCAAGTCGTCGGGAAAACCGGCGATGTTGAGACAGAACAGCACATCGCCGCCCATCGCATAGACATCGCTCATGGCATTGGCAGCGGCAATTGCGCCAAAGGTCCACGGGTCGTCCACCACCGGCGTAAAAAAGTCCGTGGTTTGGATCAGGGCGCGTTCGGCATCCAGGCGGAAGATAGCGGCATCATCCGGCTCGCCGAGACCCACCAGCACGTTTGGATATTCGGTTGCCGGAAATAACCCGGCTAATTGTCGCACGACCTGCGACAGCGTCCCTGCAGGGATCTTGGACGCTCAACCAG
>CAZYQJ010000482.1:0-4795 GCA_964649925.1 uncultured Litorilinea sp. | reverse complement strand
CCTCGATGGCGCGGCGTTCGGCGGGCAGGTAGCCCCCGCGATAGCCGCGGATGCGTGTATAGATGGGCGAATCCGCCTCCACCAGCCCTGCCGTGACCTGCCGCCGGTTGGTCACCGCGGGCGCATGCCAGACGCGCGCCACGCGCTCGCGCAGATAGGTGAGCAGCAGTTCGGTGGTCAACCGGGCGCGGCCAAAGACGATGGTCTGTACGCCCGCCAGCACACAGCGCGCCGCGATCTCCTGCGTTTCCAGGGTGCTGCTGCGGCGCAGCCCGCGCTCGGCGTCATAGAGCGGCGGGTTATAGAGCAGGATATGCTTGGCCCCGCGCGGCGCGCCGCTCTCGTCGATCACGGTGACGGGGGCCTCGACCAGCCGTTCGGCCAGTTCGCCGGGGTTGGCGATGGTGGCGCTCGTACAGATAAACTGCGGCGCGCTGCCATAAAAGGCGCAGATGCGGCGCAGACGGCGCAGCACGTTGGCGACATGGCTGCCAAAGACGCCGCGATAGGTGTGCATCTCGTCCAGCACCACAAAACGCAGCCCTGCGAAAAACGGCTCCCAGTTGGCGTGATAGGGCAGGATGCCCATGTGCAGCATGTCGGGGTTGGTGATCAGCAAGCGCGTCTCGCGGCGCAGCCGGGCGCGGGCGTTAGATGGCGTGTCGCCGTCATAGGCCGCGGGGTGGAGCGCGGCAGGCGCACCCGCACGCGCCAGGTCGGCGGCCCAGGCGTCCAACTCGTCCAGTTGGTCATGCCCCAATGCCTTGGTGGGAAAGAGATAGAGGGCGCGGCCCGCGGGGTCGCGGATCAAGGCGTGGAGGATGGGCAGGTTGTAACAGAGCGTCTTGCCGCTGGCTGTGGGCGTGACCACGGCCAGATGCTCGCCTGCCAGCGCCGCGTTGACGGCCTGCGCCTGGTGCGTATAGAGCGCGGGGATACCCCGATCCGCCAGCGCCGTATGCAGCGCGGGGTGCAGGTCGGGCGGGATGGGCGCGGTCTGCGGCGTTTGAGCGGGCAGCGTGCGCCATGCCGTCAGGTTCGCCCGAAATTGGTTGTCGCCGCGCAGGTCGGCTAGCAGTTGGTCAAGAGCCATTGGATGGGGTCGATGCTAACCAGCGAATGTCGGCCGGTTTCCACCCATCTCCCATGGATAGAATCGTCCAAGGCGTGAGAAGCCCATAATCCCAAAGCCCTATGCTGAGTTGGTGAAGCTGATCATCTGCTGTCTCTATGGTGACGTAGATTCGTGCCGAATAGGTTGGATCGTCGTCAACCAGATTGCTTAGAAGTGACTTGTTGGTGGATATTTCCACTTTATTCACCGTCACATCTCGAATCGCCCGCTTCGAATCAGATGCAGAATGGTTATGTGCGCCCTTCTCCCACTCCGGTGTTGGGGTACAGCATTGGAGCGGTGTCCCAACAGGAGGTAAGGACTGTGTCTCCAACAAGAAGTCATATACGATTTGCTCTGGGGAGTTATCGAGTTGTATGCCCGCAGGTGGACTGGCTGCCCCGGGTCCATATTCGGTGGAGGGAGATTGAAGCACAAAAGTGAATCCGACAAGTAGGGCAAATATCACCAACAGAGCTGCTATAGGAACTATGGTCTTCTGGAACATGTTTTATCGAGCCTCCTCCTGTGCTTTAACCCTGCAAAGTCTGGGCAGCGTATATAAGCCTGTTTCACGTTAGGCAGGGGAGCCAACCAGAACACATGTCATCGTGGCTTATCCAATGATACCGTTTTGAGTATCGCTTGACAACCACCCCGGCCCGGCCTAGACTCATACCCATCATCTATCTCCATTCAGACCACTGGACACCCGCTGAAAGACGACGCTTTATGGACTTCACGCCACCCGCCCGCGTCCAGCCGCTCGTTGCCCAGGTGCGCGAGTTTGTCGAGCAGGAGCTTTTCCCGCTGGAAGCGGACTTCCTCCAGCGCAACTTTGCCGACCTTGTCCCCCAACTGGCCGCCAAGCGCGCCCAGGTCAAGGCCGCAGGGCTGTGGGCCCCCTTTCTGCCGCCCGACTATGGCGGGCTGGGGCTGCCCCTGGTCGAATATGCCTTTATCAGCGAAGAACTGGGCCGCAGCCCGCTGGGTCACTACGTCTTTAACTGCCAGGCTCCGGACGTGGGCAACATGGAAATCCTGATCCTCTTTGGCACTGAGGATCAGAAACGCACTTATCTGGAACCGCTAGCGCGCGGCGACATCCGCAGTTGCTACGCCATGACCGAGCCGGAAAACGCCGGGTCCAACCCGGTACTGATGGACACGCGCGCGGTCAAGGACGGGGACGACTACGTGATCGACGGGCACAAGTGGTTCGCCACCGGCGCGGACGGCGCAAGCTTTGCCATCGTCATGGCGATCACCCACCCCGACGCCGACCGCCATCACCGCGCCAGCCAGATCATTGTGCCCACCGGCACCCCTGGTTACCGGCTGGTGCGCAACATCCCGGTCATGGGCGAAGGGGGCAGCGACCACGCCAGTCACGGGGAGATCCGCTTCGAGGGGTGCCGCGTGCCGCAGGCCAACCTGCTGGGGCCGGAGGGTGAAGGCTTTCGCATCGCCCAGGAGCGGCTGGGGCCGGGGCGCATCCACCACTGTATGCGCTGGATCGGCATCTGCGAGCGCGCCCTGGATATGATGTGCCGCCACGCCGTGCGCCGCCGCGTCTCATCCAGCACTTTCCTGGCCGACCAGCAGACGATCCACAACTGGATCGCCGAGAGCCGCGCCCAGATCGACGCCGCGCGGTTGATGGTGCTGCAAGCGGCGTGGAAGATGGACAGGGAAGGGGCCTACGCCGCGCGCGTCGAGATCTCGACCATCAAGTTTTTTGTGGCTGGGGTGCTGCACCAGGTCTTGGACCGCGCCCTGCAGACTCACGGCGCGCTGGGCATGACCGAGGACACGCCGCTCTCCCACTGGTATCGGCATGAGCGCGCCGCCCGCATCTATGACGGGCCGGACGAGGTGCATAAGTGGGTGGTGGCGCGGCGCATTTTGCAGGGTTACCGGGCATAGCATGTACACACAAGACAACGGAGGATCATCATGGCTCGCCCCGATATAGTGAGCATCTTTGTGCGCGATATGGCTGCGTCGCTGCGCTTCTACCGTTTCTTGGGGCTGGACTTCCCGCCCAATGCAGACCAGCAGCCCCATGTGGAGGTCACCCTGCCCGGCGGATTCCGGCTGGCCTGGGACACGATTGAGATGATGCAGGGCATCCACCCCCACTGGACGGAGGCGCAGGGGCACCGCATGGCAATCGGCTTTCTCTGCGACTCGCCCGCCGACGTGGACAGCCTCTATAACCGCGCCGTGGCCGCAGGCTACAACGGCTATCGCACCCCGTGGGATGCGTTCTGGGGGCAGCGTTATGCCGTGCTGCTCGACCCTGACGGCAACCTGGTGGACCTGTTTGCGCCGCTGGCTGATACGGGCGAAACAGGCGTAGGTGAGAACAGCTAGATGCAGTACGGCATTGGCGAAGACCGCGCCGGGGCTGTGCGGGCAGGTCAGGAACTGCCGGTCGATGCGCTGGCCGCCTACCTGGCGGAACACCTGCCCGCGTTCTCCGGCCCGCTGACCGTGGCGCAGTTCCCGCAGGGCTATTCCAACCTCACCTATCTGCTGCACCTGGGCGACCATGAACTGGTGCTGCGCCGCCCGCCGTTTGGGGCCAACATCGCCACCGCGCATGACATGGGCCGCGAAGCCCGGGTGCTGGCCGGGTTGAGCCGCGTCTACCCCAAAGTGCCGCGGCCCCTGCTCTACTGTGATGACGCCAACGTGATCGGCGCGCCCTTTTATGTGATGGAACGGCTGCATGGCGTGGTGCTGCGCGCCGGGCTGCCGCACGACCAAGCGCCGCCGCCCGCGGTCATGGCCGGGCTGGCCGCCGCCGCGGTGGACAACCTGGCCGCCATCCACGCCCTGGACGTGGAGGCCGCGGGGCTGGCCGACCTGGGCAAACCCGCAGGGTATGTCACGCGCCAGGTGCAGGGGTGGATCAAACGCTATCGCGCCGCGCAGACCGATGATTTGCCCGCCCTCGACGCGGCGATGGACTGGCTGGCCGCGCATATCCCTGCCGAGTCGGGCGCGGCGTTGATCCACAACGACTACAAATATGACAACCTGCTGCTCGACCCGCACGACCTGACGCGCATCCGCGCCGTGCTCGACTGGGAGATGTGTACGCTGGGCGACCCGTTGATGGACCTGGGGACGCTGCTCGGCTACTGGATCGAGCCGGGCGACCCGCCCGCGCTGGCGCGCATGTTTGGGCTGACGACGCTGCCCGGCAACTTCACCCGCGCCGAGGTGGTGGCGCGTTACGCCGCGGCCAGCGGCCGCGACCTGCCCGACCCGCTCTTTTACTACGTCTATGGGCTGGTCAAGATCGCGGGCATCATCCAGCAGCTATACGCCTGCTACCGCCAGGGGCATGTGCCGGACGCCCGCTTCGCCGTGCTGGGTGAGGTAGTGCAGGGCTGCGCCGCGCTGGCCGTCCGCGCTTTGGAGACAGGCCGGGTTTCGGGACTATAGGTTTATGATGAAGGGCCGGAGGCCATTGTCCCCTGCCAACCATGATCCATATCACTCCTCATGAAGTGACTCCTACGCTGCGGGCGCTGTTTCGCACGGATGAGCCGCAGGCCCCGCGCTGTTTTGCCGTTCTGGACGGCATCGCCCACAGCGGGAAGATCCTCTGCGATACGCCAGCCAACCCCACGTGGGCAGTAGTCCAGGAGCCATACGACCAAACGCTTT
>CAZYQJ010000481.1:0-4798 GCA_964649925.1 uncultured Litorilinea sp. | reverse complement strand
CTTGGGATTGGCTGGATCCCACCCGCACCCCCTACCCGTTCGCCGCATCACCTGGCGGTTGTTTGTCGGTTGATCACCATGATTCCTTGATTCCGGCTGTATCGCTCGACTTCACCTTTCAACGCATTCACCTACACCGTTAAAGGGTGTCCCATGACTTCTATACCGACGGTCACGACTGGCCTTGACCTCCTCCGGCAGGAGGGGCATCCGTGGCTGGCGGGCAGGCGTGTCGGCCTGGTGACCAACCCCACCGGCGTCACCTGGGATCTTCAGTCCAGCGTAGATGTGCTGCACCGCCGCGAAGATTGCCAACTCGTGGCGCTCTATGGCCCAGAACACGGGCTGCGCGGTGATGCGCAGGCCGGTGTTCATGTCGAAAGCGCCACCGACCCACGCACCGGGCTGCCTGTCTACAGCCTCTATGGCCCCACCCGCAAGCCCACTGCCCAGATGCTCGCGGGCGTGGATCTGCTGGTCGTCGACCTTCAGGATGGCGGCGCGCGCTTCTATACCTACCTCTACACCATGGCCTATGCCATGCAGGCCGCCGCGGAGAACGGGCTGCCGATCCTGGTTCTGGATCGCCCCACGCCGCTGGGCGGCGAGATCGTCGAAGGGCCGCTGCTCGATCCCGCCTACGCCTCCTTTGTAGGTCTCTACCCGATCCCCATCCGGCCTGGCATGACCGCCGGAGAACTGGCGCAGCTTTTCAATCAGGAGTACGGCATTGGCGCAGAACTGGAGGTGGTTCGCTGCCGCGGCTGGGATCGTTCCTTATGGTTCGACCAGACCGGGCTGTTCTGGGTGATGCCGTCGCCCAACCTGCCCACGCTGGACTCACTGACGCTCTATCCAGGCACTTGCCTGATCGAGGGGACCAACCTCTCGGAAGGACGGGGCACGACACGTCCCTTTGAACTGATCGGCGCACCCTGGGTCAACCCGTATGATCTGGCCGATACACTCGAACAACTGGGGCTGGCGGGCGTGCGGTTTCGCCCCACCTACTTCACCCCGACCTTCAGCAAACATGAAGGGCAAGTCTGCGGCGGCATCCAGTTGCATATCACAGACCGGTGCAGCTTGCGTCCCGTGACCGTCGCCGCCCACCTGATCCAAACCCTCAAGCGTCTCTATCCGCAGGAATTCGACTGGCGGCCCCCCTGGGAGCCGGATGGCGTCTTTCCCATCGACCGGTTGAGCGGGAGTGATCGTCTGCGCAAACAGATCGACGCGGGTGTGCCCGCAGCGGAGATTGTGGCAGGGTGGTCGGCGGAACTCCAAACGTTCTCGGTCTGTCGTGACAGGTTTTTACTCTACCCCTAACGACTCACACAGCCTTTCAGTCACGGCGGAAAGGAGGTAACTAATCGACGAATAGACGGGATCTATTCCGCAGCGCGAGCATTGATCCCTGCATTTGTGTGGAAGCCATGTCAGTATAGCCGAGGGAGGAGATCTACCCATGAGACGGTTTCCGCTGGTTTTGACCCTGCTCGTTCTGGTTTCACTGTTGTTCGCTGCCTGTACACCCGCCGCCCCATCTGCTGCCCCTGCAGGGGAGGAAGGAGCTGCCGAGGGACAGATTAACCTGGTTCTGTTAACCCATTTTGGCTCTGAGTCCTACTTACAGGTGATGCAGCAAAAGATCGACGAGTACATGGAACTGAATCCCAACGTTACGATTGAGCATCAGACCGTTCCCTTCGATCAACTGCTGAACAAGATTGTCTCCGGGCGTACCGCCGGGATCACGCCCGATATTTACCACATCTATAACCTATGGCTGCCTGAGTTTGTGAGCGGCGGGATGTTGAGCGCGCCGCCGCCTGAAATCGACAGCGACATTCGGGAGAACTTCTCCACAGGCTCTGTCCAGGCGGTGACCATCGACGGCACGGTCTGGGGCTACCCCACCGAGGTCAACACCTACCAACTGATCTACAACAAGGCTGCGCTCGCAGAAGCCGGGTTCGATGCCCCGCCCGCCACCTGGGAAGAGTTGCAGGCAATGGCCCCGGCGCTAACCGTGATGGATGAGAATGGGCAGGTAGCCCAAACCGGGTTCGGCGTGATCACCGGATGGGACTCCGGCGTTGTGCATCCATTCCTGACGCTGCTCTGGTCCAACAATGGCGAGTATATCGACGTCGACAACGCCGATGCGGTCTTCAATGACGAAGCCGGGCTGGAAACGCTGCGGCTTTACACGGACCTAATCGAATCCGGCGGCACGGATCCAGGCGTCAACGCACAATCGGAGTTTCCCGCCGGACGCGTCGCCATGACCATCATGGCAAACTGGTGGCGTTCAACCCTGCTCCAGAGCTTTGAAGACGGTCTGACCAATATCGGCGTAGCCCCGATTCCCGCCGCGGCGGACGGCACGTCGACCACCGTCCAGTACAACTGGCTGTTCAGCGTAGATGAAGCCTCACAGCAAAAAGAGGCCGCCTGGGCCTTTTTGCAGTGGATGAATTCGCCGCGCGGCGAGGGCCAGCTTTCTCCCGCAGGCGAGTTTCTATATGAGGCACTGGGCGCGCTGCCCAGCCGCACCTCCGATCTAGAGGCGCTGTCCCCGCAGCTTGACGACTTCCTCATGCCTTTTGTCGACTCGCTGCAAACCGCGCGGCCGGAACCGGTGATCGCCGGAGGCCAGGAAGTGAAGACCAAGTTGCAGACGGAGATCGAAGCCGTCTGGTTTGGGCAGAAGACGCCTGAGGAAGCGTTGGAGGCCGCCGAAGTCGAAGCTGACCAGATCCTTCAAGAACGCAGTCAATAGTTTGCATGGATGATCCGGTGTGCGCCGTGCGGCGCACACCGGCCACTGTCGCGGCGGGATCGGGACGCACAGCTTTATCCAATGAACGGGGGCATCCCCTATGACGATCAGCAATGCACACCCCGCGGTTACACCGGGGAAACGTAAACAGCGGCGCAGGGGCGCGCTGAACCACCGCACAGGTTGGGCATACCTCTTTCTGACGCCTGCCCTGCTCGGCATGGTGGTCTTTGCGGTTGGCCCGATTTTCTTCACAGCATGGATCAGTTTTCATTCGTGGAACATGATCACCCCCGTCAGCGAGCTAGAGGGGGTCGGGCTTGAAAACTACCGCTATCTGTTAACCCAAGACACTGTGTTCCCGCTGGCGCTGAAAAACAGCTTTCTCTTTGCCATCGGCGGCGTGTTGATCAACACCGGATTGGGGCTGGCGCTGGCCTTGCTGCTCAACTCGCGGCTGCGGTTGCGTACCTTCTGGCGCACGGTCTACTTTCTGCCGGTCATCACCGCGCCGCTGGCATTGGGCGTCATCTGGGGGTTTCTCTATAACAAGAACTACGGGCTGATCAACTCCTTCTTACTGCTGCTCAACCTGCCGCCGCAGGAGTTCCTCTCCAGCCCGGATCAGGCACTGGGTTCGATTGTCGCCATCGCCGTCCACCAGTACGTCGGCTACTACACCGTCATCTTCCTGGCGGGTCTCCAGGGCATCCCCGAAGAACTCTATGAGGCCGCCAAAGTGGACGGGGCCAACGCCTGGCAGTCTTTCTGGCGGATCACGCTGCCGCTCCTGCGCCCGGTGATGCTCTTTATCGTCGTGACCAATACCATCGGCGCGCTCCAGGTCTTTGACATTGTCTTTGCCACCACAGGGGGCGGCCCTGCCAACAGCACGAATACTGTTGTGCTGTACATGTACGACACAGCCTTTAAGTTCTGGCGGATGGGGCGGGCAACGGCCATGGCATTTATCCTCTTTGGCGTCGTCATGCTGATCACGCTGATTCAGCTTCGACTCTTGAGACAACAGACATAGCGGTGAATCATGGCATATCAGCAAAGTCTTTTAGGCTGGACAGGGGCGGCCCTCAAACATTTGGTGGTTGCCGTAGGCGCGGTGATCATGGTGATCCCCTTTGCCTGGATGATCAGCGCATCGCTCATGACCCCGCCGGAGATTGCCGCCCGTCCCCCGGTCTGGATTCCCGAAACGCCTCAGTGGCACAACTATGTGGAAGTGTCTGAGGCGGTTCCCATGCTGCGGATGTACCTCAACAGCCTGATCGTCACCACGGCCACCGTGGTGGGCATCCTTTTCACCAGTTCTCTGGCCGGGTACGCCTATGCCAAGTTTGAGTTCCCAGGACGGGATATCCTCTTTATCATGACACTAGGAACCATGATGATCCCGTTCTTTGTCACCTTGATCCCCGTTTTCTACATTGTCAAGCAGTTGGGCTGGCTCGACTCCTACGCAGGGCTGGTGATCCCTGGCATCGTGTCGGCCTATGGCATCTTTCTGATGCGCCAGTTCATGCTGGACCTGCCCAACGAGTTGATTGACGCCGCCCGGATCGACGGCGCATCGGAGTTTGCCATCTATGCCCGCATTGTGCTGCCGCTGAGTATGCCCGCCCTGGCGACGCTGGGAACCTTTACCTTTATCGGAACCTGGAACGCCTTTCTGTGGCCTTTGCTGGTCATCAACAGCCGTGACCTTTTTACCATTCCACTGGGCCTCAACAGCCTGCGCCTCTACGCTGGAGAGGCGCGCAACGTCAATCTGCTGATGGCAGGAACGAGCCTGTCCGTGGTGCCGGTGCTGATCCTGTTTGTCTTTATGCAGCGTTACTTTGTGCAGGGCATTGCACTGACCGGACTCAAAGGCTAGTCTCCGCCGATGGCCCAGCTTCGCACCCTATCACCTAGCAGGAGCTACCATGCCCACCGTATCCATTCGCCCTTATGCGGGCGAGGACGAACCGCAACTGATCGCGCTCTGGAACGCGGCCA
>CAZYQJ010000480.1:0-4804 GCA_964649925.1 uncultured Litorilinea sp. | reverse complement strand
GATGCGCCTCCCCGCGCTGCAGCGCCAACAGCCCGCCCAGGCTGCCCACATGCGCCGACGAGAAGGTGAGCGCCGGGTTGCGGCGGCGCAGCACGTCAGACAACAGATCCAGCGACAGGTCATGGCTGCCGATGGCGACGATAGTCCGCTCAATCCGGCTGCGCGACTGCATCAACGCCACCTGCACCACATCGCCCGGCTGATGCCCTTCGACAAAGCGCGGGATCACCACCACACCATCGGCCTTGACCAGCGACATCAACACGCCCGCGCCGCCCGACAGCGGCGTCGCCACGATCCGATCCCCCACCTTGCCCAGCGTGACGCGCACAAAATGGTCTTCGCCCAGCGGCGACTGCACCTTGCGCGTCAGCGTGGCGTCTACCACCTCCGGCTCCGGGGGCAGCATCCCCTGCCACTGATAGAGTATGGGCAGCACGATATGGCCAAAGGTGGTGGCGGCGGAGACCGGGTAGCCGGGCACGCCAACCAACGCCTTCCCCTGCGCCACGCCCAACACCACCGGATGGCCGGGCCGGATGGCAATGCCATGCACGCAGAGTTGGCCCAGTTCGCGCACAACCGCAGACGTAAAGTCCTCGGAGCCTGCCGACGACCCGGCGTTGATCACCACCAGGTCATGGTCGGCCAGCGCCGCCGCGACCGCATCGCGGATGGCAGCGTAGTCGTCCGCCAAAATCGGATGTCGTGTGACGATGCAGCCCGCTTCTTCGGCCTGTGCGCCCAGCATCAGCGAGTTATACTCCAGGATGTCACCCGGCTTGAGCGGCGTGCCGATGGGGACCAACTCTGTCCCCGTAGGCAAAATGGCGACGCGCGGGCGGCGGTAGACATGCACTTCGCTATGGCCGCACCCGGCGATCGCGCCCAAATCCTGCGGGCGCAGCCGGTGGTTGGCAGGCAGCACCAATTCGGTCGCCACCATGTCTTCCCCCAAGGGCCGGACATACGTCCACGGGGCCGATGCCGACAAGATCTCAATATAATCGCCGTCATCTTTGGCGACCAACTGGGTGTGCTCGATCATGATGACGGTGTTCATGCCGGGCGGCAGCGGGTCGCCGGTATCCACGGGCATTGCCTGGTCGCCGATCCGCAGCAGGCGCGGGTTGGTCTCGCTGGCCCCGCGCGTCTCTTCGCTGCGTACTGCATACCCGTCCATCGCCGCGGCGTGATAATGGGGCGACGAGACTTTGGCCCAGACCGGCGCAGCGGTCACGCGGTGCAATGCCTCCGTCAGCGGGATCATCTCGCTGCCCAACGGTTGGAGCAGCCCGTTTTCTTCCAGGGCGCGATGCCAGGCGTCTAGCGCCTCGCTCAACGCCACGTCATGCAGGTAGATGTTGCGCTCGTGTTGGTCAGCCATATAGCCTATGCAAATCCATGTGAATTTATGTCAATATAATGTCACCGTCACCCATGCACCCTCGCGCAGCCCCCCGGCATCCAGCGGGATCTGCACCACGCCTTCGGCATGGACCAGGGTGTAGATCAGGTTGGACTTGCCCAGGACCGGCACAGCCCATGTCTCCCCATCACGATCTTCCAGCCGCACCTGCACATAGTCCTCGCGGCCCGGCACAGAGGCCAGGTTACGCGCCAGCCGCGCCATAACCTGTGGCGCATAGGCGTGCGGTGCGCCCAGCAGGCTGCGGATAGCCGGGGCAACCACCAGCCCAAAGATCACCATGGCCGAGACCGGGTTGCCGGGCAGCCCAAAGACCGGCACGCCATCGCAGACCGCGATAATCGTCGGCTTGCCAGGGCGCACGCTCAGCCCATGCGCCAGCACGCCTGGCTGCCCCAATTCGGCAATCACGTCCACGCTCAGGTCGCGATAGCTGACCGAACTGCCCGCCGACAGCACCACGATATCGTTCTCACGATGCGCCTGGGCGACCGTGGCGGCCAGTGCCTTGCGCTCGTCGGGCACGATGCCATAGAGGGTGGGCGCACCCCCGGCACGGTGCGTCAGCGCGGCCAGCGTATACGAATTGATGTCGCGCACCTGGCCAGGCGCAACCGGCTGGTCAGGCGGCACGACTTCATCCCCCGTGGAGATAATGCCCACGCGCGGCGCTTCGGCCACAGCCACCGCGGTAATGCCCAACGCCAACAGCCCGCCAATATCCTGCGGGCGCAAGGTGCGGCCCGGACTCAGGATCGGGTCGCCCTGGCGAATATCCTCGCCGATCTGGATCACATTTTCACCCTCGGCGATGGGGCGCAAGACCTCAATGCTGGCGGCATCGACCTGCTGCGTGTTCTCGATCATCACCACGCCGGTCGCGCCCGCGGGGACCATGCCGCCGGTGTGGACAAGCACCGCCTCCCCGACGCCCACGCGCAGGTCAGCGGCGCGGCCCATCGGCATCTCGCCGATGATGTCCAAAAAAGCGGGCAGACCGGGCGATGCCCCATAGGTATCCGCGGCGTTGACTGCGTAGCCATCCACCGTCGAACGGGGAAACTCTGGCAAATCTTGCGGCGAGGTCAACGGTTCGGCAAGCACGCGATCCAACGCGTCCGTGGTGGGAATGCGCGCCATGCGCACCCGCGGCGTGAAGTGCTGGGTAAACAGATTCCATGCGTCGGACGGTGTCCGCACGGTGAAGAATTCTGGCATAATGGATGATCGGGCCGCGCCGCGGCGGCGATGGACGAATGACGGGTTGTATGTTCTAGGGTACTATAACCTGAGACGATCCCTTCGTCAACGTAAACACACTGGACAGCGAATTCTGAAATGGCTATTTGGCTGGTCAATCACCTTGCGCGCGCGTGGTGGCTATGGTAGCGTATAGCCGCGTCATATAGCGGGGCCCGGAGATGGTGCAGAGGCTCGTTGCCGCCGACTCGCCAGCGACAGGATCGCCTGTCAGCGTTATCTGCTACCATACGACAAAGCTGAAGAATCGTGGATGCAAACCAGGCGTCTCGCTCTCCTCTACGCAACAAACGGCAAGTGTGGGGAAAGCGCATCATATCCCTCGTAGTTCTGGCAGCGATCGTACTGCCCCTGCCCGCCCTGATCCGCATCAATGGGTGGTCACTGGCCTATGTGCGGACGCTGGCAGCAGGTGCGCCCTCGACGCAGTTGCTGGAGCCGCCCCCGTATCACTTCTCCGGGGATCGCTGGCAGGCCGAATCGCTGCTGGCCGAGGCGCGGCCCAGGGCAGCCCTGACACTGCTGACAGGGCACAATGACCCACTGTCGCTGCATACGCGCGCCAAAGCGCACAGCATGCTCGGAGAGGTGGACGACGCGCTGGCCGCGTTTCAGGCCGCCGGAGACTGGCGCAGCATCCGCGATATCGCGCACAGCCTGGAGACGGCTGAACGGCTGGCCGAGGCAGAGGTAGCATACCAGGTGCTTGTCAGCGTGGAACATGGGCGCGGCACACTCGAACTGGCGCAGTTTCTCAACCGGACAGACCGGCGACCCGAAGCAATTACACTGTTGCAGCGTGCGGTAAGCGATGCGCCCCACTCTCCCTATGCAGAGCGGTGGGTGCAACAACTGGCCCGGTGGCAAGCACAGTAATTTCAGGGGAACCGTCATGGGGGCGTGGGCCGTTGGTCGCTTGGAGACGCAAACGAGAAGAGGCGGTCGTGTGAAGTCACTGTTGTGGTGGGAGCCGATCTGGATTGGGCTGCTGGCTCCCTCGGTCTTGTTCCCTGGCCGCTTTTGGGCGCGCGAGTGGCATCCCATCTTGGTGGCGCTGCTGTTTCTGTTCTGGCCGCTGCACCTGATCTGGAACCGCCAACCACGGTGGCGCACGCCGGTTCAGCTGGCGCTGCTAGCCGCCGCGATCTGGCCGTTTGTTTCGACCGCGCTGGTGCTGAATCCCTCGACTGCCTGGGAGATGGGCGGCTATGTGGCGTTGGGCATCGCCTTGTGCGCCGCCCTGACGCGATGGCCGCCGCTGGCCGGCCACCCGCAGCGGGTGGCGTGGTTGTATCTGGCGCTGTGTGGCGGATTGGCGCTGGTCGGCCCTTTTCTTGTGGGGATGATACCGCCTAAATTTCCCTTGCTGCCCACCCAAGGCGGGCTGTTGGGCACGTTAGCCGCCTCGGTGGGCGAGACCGTCAACCCCAATGTGCTGGCAAGCGCGCTGGCCCCGGCAGCGCCATTGGCTCTAGCGGTGGCGATCTATCCAGGACGCTCCATGGCAGAGCGGATCGTGGCCGCGCTGCTGGCGTTGATCCTGGTGGGGACGGTGATCTTGAGCCAAAGCCGGGGCGCTTATGCGGCCACCGCGCTCGGCTGCATCGTCGTCGTCATGCTGCGTGGACGGTGGGCGGCGATTACCGGCCTCGCTATCATCGCGGCGGGTGCGGCAGCGTTGTGGGCAAATCAGGAGTTGTGGGTGCCGCTGACGGACTATGTGCTGTTGGGGCTGGATCGGCGTATGCAGATCTGGCAACGGGCCGCCTATGCGCTGCGCGACTTTCCGCTGACTGGGCTGGGTTTTGGCCATTTTGCCTTCCTCGCCCCGATCCTCTATCCCTATTTTTTCACGGGCGCAGAGGCCGCCACGCACGCTCACAACCTGTTTCTCCAAATCGGGGTAGACATGGGGCTGCCGGGCCTGGCGGCGATAGCGGTCATCTGGATAGGGGTTATCTATCAACTGGTGCGAGTGTTACGCATGCCCGCGTCTGCGGGGCAGCATGCCCTGGCCGTGGGTACGCTGGCCGCCCTGCTCGCGCTCTGGACACACGGCTTGGTAGAGGCGGCGGCATGGAGCAGCAAAGTGGCGTTTCTCCCCTGGCTGATCTA
>CAZYQJ010000479.1:0-4805 GCA_964649925.1 uncultured Litorilinea sp. | reverse complement strand
CCCGACACCCGCCGCGGCGCGCAGGCCGCGGCCCAGTGCGTCTGTGGGCAGCAGCGCGTTGGCCGCGTGTTTGGCCTGGTTGACCTGGACAGACAGAAACGTGCCTTGCGCCTCTACCTCGACGGCGCAAAAGCCGTGGTCAGCCAGGGCGCGCCGCCAGTAGGTCTCGGTATAGCGCCCGAAGTCATAGGGGTCGGCGTGGATGGGGTAGAGAAAAGGCACGGTGATCAAGATCATCCCTCCGCGGCGCAGCACACGGACTGCCTCAGCCAATACAAGCCGCGGGTCGGGCAGGTGCTCCATCAACTCGGCGCAGATGACAGCATCAAACACGCCCGCGGCGAAGGGGATGGAGGCTGCATCGGCCTGGACATCGGGGCGCTTGGCTGGGGTAAGGTTGGCGTAGACCACGCGCAGCGGAAAGCGGCGGATATCGAATTCACCGCGTTTCTCCTGCTTGTGCCCGCCTAAATCCAGGACGAGACTGCCTGGCGCGATGGCTGCAGTGCGACGCAGCATAAAGTCATCGACAAAATAGCGGCGCAGCGAATGGCCCAGGCGTGCGCTGGGGTGAGAGGCAGCGGTCATGGGGCTGCGGCTCCGGCTGTCAGGTGGGTCTGGGCGAACTCCACCCAGGCCGCGGCGGACACGCCACGGTCATGGCGGGCGGCGGTTTTGGGCAGCCCGCGGCCCAGGTGCATAAAGATGACCTGTCCGTCGTCGTCCAGGCTGCGGTCCACGCCCAGCCGCGCGTAGGGTGAATCAGGCGGGATCGTCTCGACCAGTGCAGGGTCGGTAAAGGTATTGCGGCAGGCAAAGACCTCATAGCCCGCGGCGCGCAGCCCTACGGTGATGCGGTCGCCTACATCATAGTCAGGCAGGTCGGGAAAGAAGTCCAGCCCCAACCGCTGCACAACGGAATAGTCCATCAACATCCCCAGCACATGAAGCACCCCGGCGGGCACGCGGCCCCGGTCCATGCGCACCCCGGCGGCAACCACCCGGTTGTCGAGCTTGCTCATCAGGTAGTCGAGCCAGTGAGGGGCGCAGGCAACGGTGTCCATGTGCAGCGTCATCAGGTAGCGGCTGTCAGGGTCGATCACGCGCCGCGCGATCTCCAGCCCGATGGCGTTGGCGTAGCTGCCCCAGGCCGTTTGATCCTGGCGGCGCACTTGCTGTAGCAGCCGCTGCCAGAGCACGCGACGTTCGGGCGGCAGCGGGGGCGTCTTGCTCAGCGCCACGTTGACGCCCGGCAAGTCCAGCAGCCCCGAACGCTGTGCGGCGGGCGAGTGGTTGTCCACCACCCACAGTTCATGCGGGGTGGGCGTCATGCGCTGGATCGAGGCGATGCAGGTTTCCAGGATGCGCCGTGCCGCCGGGTTGGGCAGATAGCTGACCACGGCCAGGCGCGGCGCATCCTGCGGCGCGTGTATCTTGCGCGCCCATTCCACCGTGTAGTCGCGACCATCGATACGCAGTGTATCCTGTTGCGTGGTCATGATCCTGATTGATCGTCGGGGGGTGGCTGGCGCAGGGCCGCGGCAAAGCCAAAGAGCGAATCAAAGACCTGCGCCTTCCAGCCGTTGCCCTCGGCGCTGTCCTGGTGCAGCAGGTCGGGGCTGATCAGTTCGGCCATGACATGCCGTTCCCACAGCCCATACTCCGCCCAGTTGAGCGCATGGCGTCCCTTTTCCTGCGGCGATAGCTGGGCGCTTTCGGGCCGGAAGACAGCGCGTTGCCCGCGGCCCACGTCGTGAAAGGTCAGGCAGGGCACCTGATGGGCCATCGCTTCTTGCACCGACCAGCGGATCAGGTCATAGGGGTGGGCATCGTTATGCAGAATCCCCACCTCTTCTTCGGCAAAGAGGCGCGGCAGGACTTTGGCAGCGTCCTCTTGATAAAAGCGCGCCTCACCGTCTTGGATCAGCCGCCGGTGGTCCTCCAGGTCGCAGAGGATCAGGCTGTGATCGGGCACGTAGAGGGTCAGGGCTTCTTTCCACAGCCGCGCCGAGATGCCGTACTGCACGCCCAACTCGACCACGACGCGCGGGCGCAGATGCTTGACCAGCGCCCAGAGCGCAAAGCCTTCGGCCACGTCCAGACTTTTCGCCATGCCATCGGTGGCACGGCTGGGACTTTGCAGCCCGCTGAGATACTTCCACGCTGCGGGGCAGTCCGCATACTCCTGAGCGGTGGCAGCCAGCCACGGGTCATCCCGGCCCAAGAAGTGACGCAGTTCGGCGGCAAAGAAGACCTCGCCTGTGGCGCGCATCCGTTGGATGGTCGCCTGGTTGCGACGATGCTGCTGGCGTATCCGCCAGCCCCAGCGCATCCGGCTCAGCCGTTGGCGGGTAGCTGTGATTGGATTGGTTGTCATGGTTGGTTGTCTTGTCTCGGTTCCTCTACCGTTTCGTCTACGCCTGCACTACGCTCTGGCGCTGTCTCAAGTGGGCGATAGCGCAGCGCCATCCCTACGCCGATCAGCGAAAACAACAGCGCCGCCGCGGCCCGTCCCCAAAAGATGGCCTGCAGCTCCAGGTTAGGCAGCAATGCCAGCGGGATCACAATGCCCAAGCCTGCCGCCACGGAGCGCATGAGGTATTGGCGTCCCTGGTCTTGCTCGGTACGAAAATAGGCTTCGGCCAGATAGCCGGGCATACTCAGCACGAAGATAGCGATCAGCCAGTAGAGATAGGGCAGCACCGACGCGTAACTGGGCGGCAAGATCCAGGGCAGCACCAGCGCCGCCGCACCTGCCAAGATCGCGCCCATGCCTGCAAACCCCAGCGTGACCAGCGCGCCTTCCCATGTCATACGCCGCCGCCGCTGGTTTGACGGCAGCCGTACAAGGGGAGGATAGCGGACAGAGAGGTAGATTGTCCAGAAATTCTTCATCTGGGATTGGATCAACAGCGCCAGCGAGTAATCGGCCATGACGGTGAGCGGGAAAAAGGCACTGACCATGACGGCATCAGCGCGACTTTGCGCCACGCTGATGACGGTGATCCCGGTCTGGTGGCGGCCATAGTTCACCATCTCCTGGCGGTCAACCGGGGAGGGGGGAGGCGTGCGCTCGGCGCGAAAACGGTGCAGCAACCAGGCTGTGACTGCGACAAGCAGCGCGGCCATGGCGATCTGGCCGGTCGTGTAAAAGGTGAAGGCGCGGTTGATCCACCAGACACCCAGCAGCAGGGGCAGAAACCCCATGAGGTCGGCCAGGGCTTCGAGGATGCGATACCAGAAGAGTGTCGTAAAGCGTTCGAGCGCGGCTAATGTCCCGCTGGCTGCGCTCAGCCCGATGGTCGCTGGATACAAGACGGCAGCCGCCAGAAAGATCGCCGCCACTTCTGCATTGCCTTGGCTCCACCAATAGGCTGCGCCCGCGACAAAGCCCGCCATGCCCAGCAGCGACCAGCGCAGCCGGTAGGCGACGCCGACGGCATAGGCCCAGCGGTGCCCCTTGGCGATGTAGTGATAGGAGGCTGTGTCGATGCCCGGCAGCGAGAGCAGTTGCAGGAATGGCAGCCACGCCGAGACAACGCCGAGCATCCCTACTTCGTCTCTAGGCAGCAGCCAGGTCATGGCCGGGGCGCGGATCAAGCCCAAGGCGGAGGTGATGATGTTGGCGGCCAGCAGCAGGCCCCCGGCGCGCAAAAACGCCCGGTTCTGCAACCGGCGTAGCAACTGCTGCGAGATCGTTTGGCGCGTGAACGTCGACATGGCGGCTGGCCGGGTGCGACCGGCCTACACGCTAGCGCAGGCGAAAGATCGTGCGGATGATCGCCGTGCCGGAACTATTGCCCGGTTCGCCCGCAGCCAGTGACTCGCTCCAAAGCACCTGATCGAGGTGGGGCGCAAAGAGCGCATGCAGCGTGTCTAGGTCCTTGAAATACACCAGGTCCGCGCCGCCGGGTTCGTACTGGACGGGGACTTCGATGGCAACCACCCCCTGAGGCCGCACGACGCGTACGATCTCGCATGCCACCTGCGCCGGGTCATGGGCATGTTCGAACGCATGCACGCTGTAGAGAACATCAAAGCCGTCGTCGGGGAAGGTCATGCGGTGCATGTCCATAACCTGGATGCGCGGGTCTGTGCTATAGAGATCGATCCCGGTGACGGACTGCGCGCCGCACGCCAGGAAGTAATCCAGTTCGGCGGTGTTGCGACAGCCGATACACAACACGCGGCTGTGGGGGAGATCGGCAAAGCGCGCCACGCTGTCCACCATGATCTGGGTGCGGGTCTGCAGGGGCGCATCCACCTTGCTCAGGGTACGCTTTAGCTGCGTCTCCAGATAGGCGCGGTAATCGGCGGAGTGGTTGCCGACCCTGGTATAGAGCGCCCGGCGGTGACGCTGCAGACGCAGTGCATCGATCAAACGGCGTGCCGTGCGGCGGATGGGCAGAAGCATAGGCGAAGTCCCTCTGGACGATCAGGCCTGGTTATCGGCGCAGAAACGTTGTAACGCCTCAAAGACCAACGCGGGCGCGCACGGTGTGTTCTCGCGGCGGCCTGTGTTGTAGGTCACGATCAATTCGCGGCGGGCACGAGTGATGCCCACATAGAAGAGGCGCAGCCGTTCGGCGGCGACATCCAGGCGTGCCTGGCGGGTGGCTGCCCCCGGTACATAGTCGTCGAGCGTGCCCATGTGCAGTTGGCGCAACTGGGCCTCGGCTTCGGCGTTCAGGTTGAGCCGGTCACGCGTGAACCAGCGTTCGCCGCGATAATCGTCGTCGGCGGCACCGCTGGGGAAGCTGTAGTTGTTAACCGACATCAGGTAGACGCGATCCCACTCCAGCCCC
>CAZYQJ010000478.1:0-4805 GCA_964649925.1 uncultured Litorilinea sp. | reverse complement strand
AATTTGATGCCTTCTGGGGTGACCTGGGCATCGACGTGGGCGGTGAATAGCCCTTTCACGGCGCCACGCGACGTTCACTCTCTTGCAGGAAATGAGCGGCGGGCCTCAGCCCGCCGCTCATGTAATGGGGTGAGGATTCATGATATATTACCTCACACGCCTTGAATGTCACCCCACCCAATACTATTCGGCGACCTCCAACTGGTTGTCCACATCGACCACAGAATCCAGGTCACGCACCAGCTCGTCCACAATGGTTATATCGTCCTCGCTCACCACCGTGCCGCGCAGGTAGACGATCCCATTGCGGACATAGGCCCGCACATCCTCCAGGTGCTGGGTTTCGCTGTTATAACGCAGCGCCATGCGGACATCTTCCTCCAGGTCGGCGTCATTGTCATCCACATGGTCAGGCATATCCAGCACATCCAGATCGACATCCTCCATGCTTTGGGCAAAGCCGGCTGCGATCTCCACCCCCTGCAGATCGTCACTAGGGACAACCGGCGGATCGTCGGGCGGGATATAGACCAGCCCCTGGTCCGTGGCGTGCTGGGGATTGGTGGTGCTGCCATCCGTATGCTGTGTATCGATCAGATCCCCCCAAGTCGTGTCTTCCGACCATTCCTCCTGCAGTTCCATCAAATCCTCAAAACTCACTTCCTCTACAGGCGGTTCGGTCGGTTCGCCCCACTGGCTGCCGCTGCTGCGGCGCGGGGTATCGTCCAGACGTGGGTCTTCGGTGTTCCCCAACTCCTCCTCATGCGGTACATCTTGACGCTGTGAATCGTGTTTAGCCATCATTCGCTCCTTTATCTAGCGGATTACGCCCAACGTAGCGCAGGAACGACCCTCGGTCTAGTCGTCACGGCACAGCGATAAGTTACAGGGGTAGATAGAATGGAGGGGCTACTGTTCGATAAATGGTTTGAGGGCCTGAAAATCCTCGACCAGCGTGGCCTTGCGCGGGGTGCTGTACAGCGCCACTGCCGGGTGATAGAGCGGCACAACCGCCACCTCGCCATAGGGAGCCGTGCCTTGCAGCACCTGTCCATGCAGCTTGCTGATCTTGGCGTCTGTCCCCTCGATCTCCAGCAAGCCCAGCACAAATTCCATCGCGAACCGGCCCAGCGTCACGATGACCTTGGGCCGGATGATGTCGATCTGGCGGATCAGAAAAGGGGTATAGAGCGCGATCTCTTGCGGGCTGGGGTCACGGTTTTCTGGCGGACGATCCTTGACCACATTGGTAATATAGACCTCCGACCGATTTAGCCCGATGGAGGCCAGCAGTTCATCCAGGACGCGCCCGGACGCGCCCACGAAGGGACGTCCGCTTTTGGCTTCAGACTCGCCGGGCGCTTCACCGATAAACATAATCGCCGCATCCGTCCGGCCCTCCCCGATTACGGGTTTGTAGTTGTGCTTCTGGCGCAAGGCATAGAGCGGCGAACTCGTCAGGTTACGCACCTCCTCGCTAAGCGCGTCGAGTTCGGTCACACGCGGGTCATCCATAGGTTCGCCTATCCCTTTTTGTTCTGATCTGTTTGATGCACCCATGACACCGTCAGGCAAACGCCTGTTGGGGCGGCTGCGCCCAAAAGCCCGGCGATCCACAGACCGTCAGCGGCTTGGTAAAGGTGATCGCACGCCAGACCAGCGCGCCTACATAGGTTGCCACCGCTTGTTCCCCGTCGGCGGTCGTGTAGATGCCAGTGTACCACATGTTGAGGATCGCATCCGCCAGCGACCGGGCGGCTGGATCGTCAAACAGCCCTGCGGCTTCCAGGTCGGCTGTGGTAGGAGGCGCATCACTCGGCAGCCCTACAGCCTGCGCCAACTCGTCTACCGTCATTTCAAAGTCGCCGCTTTGATCGATGCTGTCAAGGTAGACCTTGCCGAGCGCCGGATCCAGATTATCATACCCGGTCAACACAGTAGAAAGCGTTAAAAACTGCGCCAACGCTGGGACTTCGCTCACCGCCACCGGGGTGACCGGGGCCGGGCCGGGCAGGTTCGACAACTCCAACGGGCGCGCCATCTCGCCTACGGTCAACTGTTCACGCGGCGCAACACAGGCCGCCAGGATCAACCCTGTCGCCAGGTTGCTCCCGGCCCGCAAAAACGCGCGCCGTGTCAACCGCCTGCGTCTGCTGCCATTGGGATGATATGCTGCGTCCATCTCGCTCTGCCTGATCCTCTCGTCGTGTATGTCCCCGCGCCGCCCGTTTGGTTACGATGTCATTGCTGGACAGATTCCGCAGGGATCGCATAACTGGTCGGTATCAAGCGTACGCCGCGCCAGTTGGCATACACTTGGATAAATTCAGCCCCGAAGAGAAAGATCTGGGCCGAATAGTAGATCCATATCAGGATGACGACCAGCGCACCGGCTGGGCCAAATGAGCTGACGATGGCCGTATTGCCCAGGTACAGCCCGATTACATATTTGCCCAAGCCGAACAGCAGTGCCGTCCCAGCCGCACCCAACCATACATCGCGCCAGCGGATCTTCACATCCGGCAGCACCTTATAGATGAGGGCAAACAGAACCGTAACCGCGGCAAAGCTAAAGATAAAGTTCAGCACGCGCAGCAGAATTTGGGCGTCAGGGATATAGTAGGCGATCAGTTCAAACAACGAGGAGAGCCATGCGCTGACAATCAACGAGACAAGCAGCAAAAAGCCCACCGCCAGGATCATCGCAAAGGAGAGAAAGCGGGCGCGCAGCACGACCAGCAGCCCCTTTTTGGGGTTTGGCCGCACGCCCCATACCTGATTGAGCGCGCCCTGAAGTTGGGCAAAGACGCCGGAGGCCCCCACCAGCAACGTCCCTAGCCCGATCAAGGTAGCTACCAGCCCTGTATCTCTGTTCAGCGCCGACTCGATCATACTGTCGATCAGCGTGGCCCCCTCTTCCCCGACCAGGGCCTGCACCTGCATGACGATCTGCTGCTGCGCTCGATAGCTGCCGAAATAGAGGCTTGTCAACCCAATCACGATGATCAGAATGGGCGCAAGCGAAAAAACCGTATAGTAGGCCAGCGCAGCCGCCAGCCGCTGCGCATCGTCGGTGATCCAGTTCTGAACTGTGCTGCGGAACAGCATCCAAACAGTCTTAGGGTTTACTTGCTGGCGGTCAATCTTGGCACTGTTCGCCGCACCAGCGGTATCAGCCGAAGTGGTCATGACTTCTCCCTCACAGTCCCCTTCTGTACAGCGTAGCATAAGCACCGCAGATACACGACGCTTCACGTTAGGGCTGGTAGATATAGCGGGGGATACACTTTCTTCTACCCTCAAACCTATCTTCCGGCTCTATCAAGGCCTCTGGCACGGGGTGTATCAGCGCGCTATCCTGGCCGCGGTCCATGACGATGGTCTAAATCGCCAGAGACAGGACTACATCTCACTCCTGAAGACACCTCGCCTCTCTTGAGAGCAGAACTGGAGGACAACCATGATGCGCCGTATATGGATAGCCGGGTTGCTGGCCGCCCTGATCACTGGCTGTAATCTGAACGCGACACGAGAAGCAACGCCTCCGGCAGAACAAGTTGAGCAAGTAACGCCAGCACCGGGCACGCTCGACCTGGCCGCGACCGTGCTGGCTCATGACGACCTGAGCACGCTCGGATCGGCGTTGGTGGCGGCGGGCGTTGCGCCTGAACTGGAAGGGGAAACCGCCTATACGCTGCTGGCCCCAACCGATGCCGCTTTTGAAGCCCTCCCCGAAGGGGCGCTGGAAGCCCTCTTCGACGACCCGGCAGCGCTGGCGGAATTAGTCCGCTATCACCTGATCACGGGCGTCAGCGACGCAGCCGGCCTTGGCCAGTTGGGTACAGCGGTCACGATCCAGGGCGAACCCCTCACCGTCACGCTCACATCGGATGTCGAATTGCAGATCAACGATGCGGTTAACGTGGTCGAGCCTGACATTGTGGCCGCCAATGGCATCCTGCATAAGATCGACCAGGTGTTGCTGCCTAGCACTGTGGCTGCCGCCATGACACAGCCTGCCGCGGAAGCGGAGGCAGGCACGATCCCGCCAACCGCGCCGGAAGCGGTCACTGAAACGGTGGCACTGCCCACGATCACCCCCCAAGGCGGCGCGGCGGTCACAGAGACGGCCCCCATCACGGACACAGCGGGTATGACGGCGACGGCTGGCATCACCCCCACGGACAGCGTGACCGAACCCGCGCCCGTCACCACGACAAATGCCCAAGACCAGACCATCACCGATTACCTGGCCGCACGCCCCGACCTCAGTTCCACGTCCACGGCCATCGCCACCGCGGGGCTGGCCGAAGCGTTGACCGAACCAGGCCCGTTCACCTTCTTTGCGCCGTCCAACGCAGCCTATGAACGCGTGCCCGCAGCCGAGATGGATGCACTGCTCAACGATAATGTGCGCCTGGCGCGTACCATGCAGTATCATGTGGTGGCCGACCGCGTCACGGTCGAAGACCTGGCCCGGCTGGGAATGGCCCTTTCAACCCTGGGGCAGGCCATCGCCATCACCCAAGACGACGGCGGCACGGTGCTGGCAAACGGCGCGCCGATCCTGGAGAGCATCGAAACCGCCAACGGCATCCTCCATGTGGTGGATGGCATCCTGATCCCGGCAGATGAGTAACCACAGCGCCATCTCTGCCTGCCCGTCACAACACGACCGCACACAACAGCAGGGGAGAATGCCCATGTCTCGCATCAGATCGCTGATTGCCCAGTTGGGGTATCAGGCGGATCACCAGGTAGATCAACTGCGGGCGCGCCTGCGCCAACGGCTGGGCTATCGCTAT
>CAZYQJ010000477.1:0-4847 GCA_964649925.1 uncultured Litorilinea sp. | reverse complement strand
AGGAGATGGCCGCGGCGGTCGATGCGATCCTGGCCGAAAAGGACGCAGCCAAAAAGGCCGACCTGGTGGCGGAGTTCAAGCAAACCTTTGCCGACCATCTAGACGTGCTGATTGACCCAGAACACCCGGATCTCGGCCCCAAGAACAACCAGTTCGTCTTTGCCTGGGGCCGTCTCAAGGATGGACGTGGGGAGTTTATCAAGCGCTTCACAGGGGATGCGATGGGGTCGGTGAACGCTCACGGCCACACCACCGTCTGCCAGGGCTCGCTCTATTTCACCGGCAAGGCCATGAGCGAGCAGTTTGTGGAAGGCAAATGGTCGGGTGGACAGAAGTTCTACTGGCAGGCCGACATCGCCAACAGCGAGTTTGTGATTTTCGTCGGCGCAAATATCTTTGAAGCCAACTATGGGCCGCCCTACCGCGCCCAGAAGGTGCTTGACGCAGTGGCTGACGGGCGCATGAAGTATGTGGTGATCGACCCGCGCATGGGCAAGACTGGGGCCAAAGCCTGGAAGTGGCTGCCCAACCGGCCAGGCACCGAAGCCGCCATTGCCCTGGCCCTGATCCAGATCGTCCTGGCCAATGGACGGTATAACCAGGGCTATCTAGAGAATGCCAACCGCGCCGCAGCCAACGCCGACGGTGAACCCAACTACTGCAACGCGGCCTGGCTGGTCAAGGTGGATACGGAGGGCAATCCCGGCAACCTGCTGCGCGGTTCGGACCTGGGCCTCGAACCTGAAGAACGGGACAGGGCAGACGGGTCCGGCACATGGAAGTTCGACCCCTTTGTCGTGATGCGTGGGGGCGAGTTAGCTCCTTTTGACCCCAACGACACCGAAACCGCGGTCGAGGGCGACCTGTTGGTCGATGGTGAGGTGGACGCCAAGGACAAAGACGGCAGGAGCATCAAACTGCGCGTCAAGAGCGTCCTGCAGGTCTTGGCTGAGAGCGCCAACGAGCACACGGTCGAGGAATGGGCCGACATCGCCGGCGTGAAGGCGTCCGACCTCTATGTCATCGCCGAGGAGTTCACCAGCCACGGGCGCAAGGCCGCAGCCGATATCCATCGCGGCGTCAGCCAGCACACCAACGGCTACTATAACGTCCAGGCATGGTATGACCTCAACCTGTTGATCGGCAACTATGACTATGCGGGCGGCATGGCCGTTGCCAAGGCGTATGACCAGAACGGTGCGAAGAAGGGCCAGCCCTATCCGGTCAATGACATGAAAGACAGCTCGCTCAAGAAGTTTGGCACCGACATCATCCGTTCCCAGGTCAAATACGAGAGCAGCACGCTCTTCGCTGGCTACCCGGCCAAACGACCTTGGTATCCGCTAGCAACCGACATCTACCAGGAGATCGTGCCCTCCATTGGCGATGCCTATCCGTACCCGGTGCAGGCGCTCTTCCTTTATATGGGGTCGCCGATCTATACGCTGCCTGCAGGCCACACTAACATCGAGGTCTTGAAAGACCCGGCCAAACTGCCGCTCTTCGTTACCTTTGATATCGTGATCGGCGAGACCTCGATGTATGCCGATTACATCATCCCTGACCTAAGCTACTTGGAGCGCTGGGAATTCCATAAGTCGCATCCATCCGTGATCGCCAAGAACGCGCCCATCCGCCAGCCCGCGGTCGCGCCCATGACCGAGACGGTGACGGTCTATGGCGTCGAGCAGCCGCTGGGGCTAGAGAGTACGCTGCTGGCCCTGGCCGAACGGCTGGAACTGCCCGCCTTTGGCCCCAATGGCTTTGGGGAGGGTCAGCCGTTACAGCGCATGGAAGACCTGTATATCAAACAGGTGGCAAACGTGGCGTTTGGCGAGAAGCCGGACCTGGAGGACGCTGTGCCCGAAGCCGACGACGCCGAAATCGAGATGTTCATGCAGGCGCGCCGGAACCTGCCCGCGACCGTGTTCGACGTTGAGGCGTGGAAAGCCGCTATCGGTGACGAAAGCCTGTGGCGGCGCGTGGTCTATGTGCTCAACCGCGGCGGGCGCTTCCAGGATTATGCCAAGTTGTATGATGGCGAGAAGCTGGCGAACAAGTACGGCAGCTATATCAACATGTACTGTGAGAAGACCTACGACAGCAAGAACAGCATGATGGGCGAACACTTCTCTGGCGTCGCCCGCTACGTCGAGCCAGGTCAAGATGCATTGGGCACGCCGCTGGCCGCCCAGGATGCCGCTGAAGGCTACGACCTGCACCTGATCACCTACAAGACGATCTTGCAGACCAAGAGCCGCACCTCAGGCAACTACTGGCTGCGCGCCGTGGAGCCAACCAATTATGTGCTCATGAACAGCCGCGACGCGAAGCGCATGGGCCTGGTTGACGGAGATAGGGTGCGTGTCTCCTCCAGATCCAACCCGGAGGGTGTCTGGGATCTGGGCAATGGCCAGACTGTCCCCATGTACGGGCAGGTTCAAGTGCTGGAAGGGCTGCGTCCCGGCGTTGTGAGCTTTAGCCTGGGGTATGGCCACTGGGCTTACGGTTCCAACGACGTCGAGGTAGACGGTGAGGTGATCCCCGGCGATGCACGGCGGTTGACGGGCATCCATGCCAACGCCGCCATGCGCACCGACGGCCACAATCCCAACACCTGTCTGCGCGATCTAGTGGGGGGATCGGCTGTCTTCTATGACACGAAGGTCAAGCTGCAAAAGGTTTAGCCCGCGCATGTTGATGAGAATCGGACGGGGTAAAGGGGTGTGCGTGCATGGCACATGCACACCCCAACAGGGCAAATCGCCTCTAGGCCAGAGGGCCTATATCGACTGAGGTTTTCTCGTTATGCCTACGCTCACTGAACTGCTGGACCTTTCCGCCTCCCACCACCGTCACCTCTGCCCTCGCCAAATCCTGGGAGTACGCATGGGGCTGCTGGCTGGGGAACTGCTGGAGCTAGATCTACCCCAGAGGGGTAAGCGGCTGCTTACCATCGTTGAGACCGATGGCTGCTTTGCCGATGGGGTTGCCGTGGCCACCAACTGCTGGGTGGGACGGCGCACGCTACGCGTCGAGGATTATGGCAAAGTAGCCGCCACCTTTGTTGACACCGAGACTGGTGATGCTTACCGGATTGCCCCCCACCCTGCGGTTCGCGCCGTCGCCCCGCAGTACGCAATGGAGGCCCATAACCGCTGGGAGGCCATGTTGGTCGGCTATCAGCGAATGCCGGCCGCTGAACTACTGGTGGCGTACCCGGTGGAGCTCGTCACGCCGGCCGCAGTTCTCGTCAGCCGAGCGGGCTGCCGGGCCGTCTGCGGGCAGTGCGGTGAGGAGATCATTAACGAGCGAGAGGTTATGCAGGATGGACAACTCCTGTGCCGAGCGTGTGCCGGTGCCGGCTACTACCGGCTGGCTAATAGAACCCTGGCAACCAACGGAGTGAGCGAGCAGTTGGCATGGCTGGCCCTCTAGCGCATTCTCTCCCAGGGTCTAGTTTTGCGGCTATGCCCTTTCCTGGTGCACCGGCGACTGCCGCGCCCGACCTCTGTGTCAACCGCTGCCATCGAGGAACTGGCTGCAGACGTTGTGCTGTGGCCTGCCCAACTTCGGCCATTACGCTGAGCGCGGCAGGGCCAGAACTAGACGCTGATGCGTGCCTAGCTTGTGGAGCTTGTGGCGTTGTGTGTCCTACCAGTGTCTTCGAATGCGGAGAATTGGAGCAACGTCTCATTCAGACAGTGGGCAGCTTGCCTCCCGAGGTCACAGTTTTGGTCTGCCCACTCCATCCAAATCCTGGACGATGTTTCCCTGCAAACCAGATCGTACGCCACCGGCGTTGCCTGGCTGCTTTGACGCCGGCCGATCTGCTGGCTCTGGCAGATCCAGACCAACGCACGCTTTGGCTAGACGATACAGCCTGCGCTGCGTGTCCGCTGACCCAACTCCACCCCGTGCTGGTGGGGACCGTTGCGGCTGCATCGGCCCTTTACCAGGCGTGGGGTTATGCCACCCCTGTGCACCTGGTGTCAGATCACCCGGCCCAAAGCGAAGCGGCAAGCACCCTGCGCCCTGTGCTCGACGGAGGGCAGCCGAAGGTCTCGCGGCGCAGCCTGTTCACGCGCTGGGCCGCGCCAGATTCGTCCAGTTCTGCTCTTGATCCCACATTGCCAGTCGCCCATGCTATCCTGCTGGAGCGGCTGGCAGCGCTGCCTACACAGGAAGTTCAGCCGTTATCTACGGCGCATGGCCCATTTGCCGCCGTAGAGTTAGATGCGGAGAACTGCTCCGGATGCGGACTGTGCGCCCAGTTCTGCCCGACGGACGCACTATGCTATATCGGCGATGGCGCGTCGTTTTCCCTCGAGTTCACGCCAGCGCGCTGTGTCGGCTGTGGGCTTTGTGCAACAGCCTGTCCTGAAGATGCCATCCGCTTCGGCCCGGAACTCTCCCCGCACGCGCTGATCGACGTGGCTGCGCAGCCGTTGGCTGCCCATCCCCTGACTGCCTGTGTCGACTGCGGTCTGCCTACCGCAGCACACAGCCCCCCGCCGCGATGCCACGCCTGCCGTCACGGTGCGGGTCTCGTCCGCCCGCTGCGCGACGACGCCGGGCTGATGGCCGACCTGCTGGCCCAGATGGATCGGATCCGTACTGACCACACGCCATCCTCTTAGTTTGGGACATCTGTCATCTTGCTGGGAGGACATGCCTGTGCTATTATACATGCATGAATATGCATGTAGAGGATCAAGTCCTGGACTACACGCGCCTGAGCCAGCGCATCAAGCTGCTGGCGCACCCCGAACGGCTGCGCATCCTGGATGTGCTGCGTCGCGAGCCGGAATGCGTCTGCCACCTGGAAGCGCTGCTGGGCAAGCCGC
>CAZYQJ010000476.1:0-4871 GCA_964649925.1 uncultured Litorilinea sp. | reverse complement strand
TGGCCTTTGTCAAGGGGCCGGACTTCCCGACCGGCGGCGTGATTTTGGGGGCGGAGGGGATCAAGCAGGCCCTGGGTACAGGCCGCGGCAAGATCCAGATCCGCGCTAAGACGGTCATCGAGGAGATGAGCAGCGGGCGTTTCCGCCTGATCGTGCATGAAATCCCCTATCAGGTCAACAAGTCGGCGTTGATTGAGCGCATCGCCGAACTGGCGCGCAACGGCACGCTGGACCAGATCAGCGACCTGCGCGATGAGAGCGACCGCACGGGGATGCGGATCGTGATCGAGTTGAAGCGCGGGGCCGCGCCCAAGAAGGTACGCAACCGGCTCTTTAAGCACACCCAGTTGCAGACGACCTTTGGCGTCAATGCACTGGCGCTGGTCAACGGCGAGCCGACGACATTGAGCCTGCGTCGCGCCCTGGTGGTCTATGTAGACCATCGCGTCGAGGTGTTGACGCGGCGTACTGAGTTTCAACTGGGCAAGGCGCGCGAGCGGGCGCACATCTTGGAAGGGTTGCGGATCGCGCTGCAGTACCTGGACGAAGTGATCCGGACCATCCGCAGCAGCGAGAGCGCTGAGGCAGCGCGTGGGGCCTTGATGGAGCGCTTTGGGCTGAGCGAAGTGCAGGCGCAGGCCATCCTCGACATGCAACTGCGCCGCCTGGCCGCCCTCGAGCAACAGCGGATCGAGGATGAGTACCAGGAAGTGATGGCGCGTATTGCCTATCTCGAAGACTTGCTGGCCCATCCGGAGAAGATCCGGGCATTGGTGCGTGAAGATATCTTGTGGCTGAAGGAGAAGTTCGGCGACGAGCGGCGCACGACAGTGGCCGCCGATGCCAGCGGCGAATTTAGCGATGAAGACTTGATCGCGCAAGATAATGTGCTGATCAGTTTTAGCGCCAACTCCTACATCAAACGGATGCCCGCCAATACCTTTAAGGCCCAGGGCCGCGGCGGTCGCGGGATCAAAGGGATGGGCACGCGGCAAGAGGACGAAGTGATCAACCTGCTCTTTGCGCGCACGCTTGACCATATCCTCTTCTTTACGGACAAGGGCCGGGTCTACAGCAGCCGGGTCTATGAACTGCCCGAAGGCAGCCGGACAGCGCGCGGGGCGCACATCGCCAACTTACTCAGCTTGCAGCCGGATGAGCGGGTGACGACGATGCTGATCGTACCCGATTTTGAGGATGCTGAGTACGTAACGCTTATTACACGAAAAGCGCGTATCAAACGGATGGAACTCAACGTCTTCAGTAATGTCAGGTCGAGCGGGTTGATCGCTATGAACCTGGACCCTGATGATTCGCTGGACTGGGCGCGGATGACGAACGGAGAGCAGGAGTTCATCATTGTGACGCGCAACGGCAAGGCACTGCGCTTCCATGAGCAGAATGTCCGGCCAATGGGGCGGACGGCAGCGGGCGTGATGGCGATGCGTCTGTTGAACGACGATGAAGTGGTGAGCCTGGACGTGGTGCAGCCTGGGGGTGAACTGCTGGTGATCCATGAACAGGGGTGGGGCAAACGCACACCGCTGGACGAGTTCAACGCCAAGGGTCGCTATACCCAGGGTAACTGGGCGACGGATCACCGGCGTTTGGGTGAGGTGGGGCCAATTGTGGCTGCACGCGTGGTCCATCCCAACGACCAGATCACGGTGATGACGAGCAATGGGCTGGTGTTGCGCACGGCTGTCTCCGGGATCAGCCGGTTGGGGCGCAGCACGCGCGGGGTGCGGGTCGTCAAGATGCAGGAGGGAGACACGGTCGCCGCGCTGGCTGTATTGACTTACGAGGACCTGAACCGCGGGGTGGATGGCGGCAGCGTAGACGACGAGAACGCCCCGATGACCGTAGATGGCGACGGTGCATCTGCACTGTCGGCTGAGGACGCACCCGACGATCTGGAGGGGGGCGGCCTGGAATTGGAAGGGGACGACGATCTCTACCTGGACGATGCGGAGATCGAAACTGAGACACCATCCTAAGCCAATCATTGGCGGTGACGAGCAATATGCATCCAGTACTGGCCCAAGGGCCAGGCCAGCAGGTGGCCTACCTACCGTATGCCGAGCCGGAATTGATGGCCGAGACGTTGACAGCCTTTGCCAACGCCGATGGAGGCATGTTGATCCTTGGTCGGGACGTCGAGGGGCGGCTGGGCGATGTCTTTGTCGAGGAAGATGCTGCCGACGCGCTGCGTGCGGCACTGCGGCTTTGCCGTCCACCGGTGCGTACCGAGTGGGCGCAGCACCAAGTCCCCGGCGGGACGGTCGTCGTGCTGCGTGTGGAGCGCAGCGGCGAGTTGCATAGCTTGTGGGACGGGCGCATACTGGTCCGCAAGGGAGCGGAGAACCGGCCCGTCGAAGGCGCTGATGTCGAGCAGTTGCTTGCCAACCGGCCCGCTGGCGATTTCGAGTTGCAGGAAGTGGCCGGGGCCAAGCGCGACGACCTCGACGAAGATATGATTGACGACTATCTGGAACGCAGGCAGAAGCGCAATCCCCGTTCCGGTATCTTGCCCAAAGACAAATTGCTCCAACAGATCGGCGCGCTCACCGAGGATCGTATCCCTACGGTCAGCGGGCTGCTGCTATTTGGGCGTGAGCCGCAACTCTTTTTGCCTCAGAGCCGAGCTATCTTTGTTCGTTTTGCCGATGTGCAGCCGCGCGGCCCGCAGGGCAGTTTTGGGTATGGGCGCCGCGAGGAATTTATTGGCCCGCTGCCGCTCATTATCGACCGTGCATGGCGCGTGATGTGGGAGGAGATGGACAAGCGCGCGGTGGTGCGCGGGCTGCAGCGACATGAGGAGACCGAATACCCAGAGTCGGCGGTGCGTGAGGCGTTGGTTAATGCCGTGGCGCATCGCGACTATCGCTTGACCGGACGCAGCATCGAAATCCGCATGTACACCGACCGGCTGGAGATCACCAGCCCCGGCGGGTTACCAGCGCATATTACGCTGGATAATATTGTCGAGGAGCATTACAGCCGCAACCCGCGTCTGGTCAATGGGCTGTATCAGTGGGGCTACATTGAAGAACTGGGGCTGGGCGTCGACCGCATGATCGAGGATATGGTAAACGCCGGTCATATGCCACCCAAGTTTGAAGCCAAGAGCCACCGCTTCTCGGTGATCCTGTATAACCGCAAAGACCCCGCGCGCGTGGTACAGGCGTGGGAGCAGAACATGAACGAGCGGCAGATCAAGGCCATCGAGTTTCTGCAGCGTCACGGCACGATCACCAATCGCGACTATCGAGAATTGTGCCCGCATGTGGGCGCAGAGACGCTACGCCTGGATCTGGCGGATTTGGTGTCAAAGGGCATTGCGCTCAAGATCGGCGACAAGCGCGGCACGCGCTACATCCTGAAGTAAGACGTGCCTGCGATAACTGCCTCAGCGTGGTTTTCCAAGTTTTTCCAAATATCCCAATTGGGATATTTGGGTTTTTATGGGGCGCTTGCGAACAGGGCAGGCGGATTTCTCTGGCGAACGCAGGCAGCCAATGGATAGGGATTTCCCAATTGGGATATTTGGGTTACGTGCTTGGGATATCCATTGGGGTAGGGTTATCCCAAGTAGCTTGTCCGGCCCCTGGTGCGGTGCTATAATGCGGGCGTTGCGCGCCGGACCTGACGATAATTGGCAGTTGTTCATAGGAAGTAGAACTGAATGGCAGAGGCGACTGACAAGACAAGCGATCCCTATACACTGGTGCCGGATGCCCCTGACGTGATAGAGGATGAGGGGCTGCGCACGGAGGATGGTGATCAGCCCTCGATGACGTGGATGCTGTTGCGCGAATTGGTGGAGACGGTGGTCCTGTCGCTGGTGATCTTTTTGTTGATCCGGCAGGTGGTACAGAATTATCGGATCGAAAGCCATTCGATGGAGCCGAATTTCTACGAGGGGCAATTCATCCTGGTCAACAAACTGGCCTACAAACTGGGTGCGCCCGAACGGGGCGACGTGATTGTCTTTCATAATCCAAGTAATGGGGATGAAGACTATATCAAACGGGTGATTGGGCTGCCCGGCGATACGGTGGAGATTCGAGACCAGACAGTTTATATCAACGGCGAACCGTTGGAGGAGCCCTATTTGCAGTATCACATTCGGCCTGGCGAACCGTTTCAGCCCACCGTGATTGAGCCAGACCATCTGTTTGTGATGGGCGATAACCGGCCCAATTCAGAGGACAGCCGCTTCTTTGGGCAGTTGCCGGAGGAATTGGTTGTAGGCCGGGCCTGGCTGCGTGTGTGGCCTTTTTCGGTGTTTGGCCTGGTGGAACACTATGATCTAGAGCCAGCCGCCCCTGTGTCGTTGGCACCGATCCCTGCAACCCAGTGACCGACGACCACCTGGCAGCCGACGTCTAGGTCTGGCAGATCAGAAAGGTAGGGGAAGAACTTGAATAGCTGGACAACAGACGACCTAAGCCAACTGGTCAGTATGGCGATGGCGCGTGTGCGGGGGGCGGAGCCTCCGCCTGCCGACGTGAGCGCACCGGCGTCTATTTCAGCGGCAGAAGCCGCACGCATGATTGACCACACCCTGTTGAAGTCTGACGCCACCGAAGAACAGATCCGCCGGTTGTGCGAAGAGGCGAAACATTACCAGTTTGCGAGCGTGTGCGTCCATCCGACTTGGGTGGGGCTGTGCCGCAATTTGCTGGTAGATTCGATTGTGCGGGTCTGCACGGTGGCTGGGTTTGCGTTGGGGGCGACGCTGCCGGAGGTCAAGGCTTTTGAGGCGGAACGTGCCATCCTGGCGGGCGCCCACGAGATCGACATGGTGATCAACATAGGCCGGTTGAAGAGCGGCGACAATCAGACCGTTTTTCAGGACATCGCCGCGG
>CAZYQJ010000475.1:2447-4875 GCA_964649925.1 uncultured Litorilinea sp. | reverse complement strand
ATGGCGGTAGAAGCGGCGATCAGCGGCGACCCGCGCCTGGTCTACCAGGCTATTGCCCACGACCCGCTGACCGCGGCGGTCTTGTCGCTGGCCGAAATCCGGCAGATGGTCAACGAGATGCTGGCCCAGAACCGGGAGTATCTGCCCACGTTCTGCCACTTTGAGGCGTGATCTGCCTGGGTGGTGCGGGCGCGGCGGTATAGGGTAAACTTAGAGTCAGATAGGCTGCCGCTGTTCTGAAGGGGTGCTGTGAGGCATCCCTGGATGGGCGCGGGTGTATAGATACGACAAATCTCGCATTCTTGAAAGGTCTATATCCGTATGCCAAAGGTTGCGTTTATCGGTGCAGGCAGCACTGTGTTTGCCAAGAATCTGATGGGCGATATTCTCAGCTACCCTGAACTGGCCGAGACGACCATCAGCCTGCACGACATTGACCCTCAACGCTTGAGTACGTCGGAGATCGTGGCGCACAAGGTGGCCGAAACGCTGGGCGCAAAGCCGAAAATCGAGGCCACGACCGACCGCCGCGCCGCACTCGACGGCGCAGATTACGCCATCTCTATGATCCAGGTCGCCGGGTATAAACCTGGCACGGTGATCGATTTTGAGATCCCCAAGAAGTACGGTCTGCGCCAGACGATTGCTGATACCCTGGGCATTGGCGGCATCATGCGCGGGCTGCGGACGATCCCCGTTTTGCTGGAGATGTGCCGGGACATGGAAGAACTTTGCCCGGATGTGACGTTCTTGCAGTACGTAAACCCGATGGTGATGAACTGCTGGGCCATCAGCCGCGCCACCAAGATCAAGACGGTGGGGCTGTGTCACAGCGTGCAGGGGACGGCAGAGCAGTTGGCGCGTGACATCAATGTGCCGATTGAGGAGATCAACTTTGTCTGCGCGGGCATCAACCACATGGCGTTCTACTTGACCTTTGAACGACATGTCAACGGCGAGGTTGAAGACCTATACCCGCGTCTCCATCAGGTGATCGAGGAAGGCCGGGTTCCCGACTGGAACCGGGTGCGCTATGAGATGCTCAAGCGGCTTGGCTATTTTGTCACCGAGTCCAGCGAGCATTTTTCTGAGTATGTGCCGTGGTTTATCAAGCGCGACAGGCCCGACTTGATCGAGGAGTTCAATATCCCGCTGGACGAGTACATCCGCCGCTGCGAGGTGCAGATTGCCGGATGGGAGCGGATGCGCAAAGACCTGGAAGACCCCAATACCAAGATCCCGGTGCGGCGCAGCCATGAGTACGGTTCGGGCATCATCCACAGCATGGAGACGGGCACGCTGCGCGTGATCAACGGCAATGTGCCCAACCACGGGCTGATCAGCAATCTGCCCGAGGGGGCTTGTGTAGAGGTGCCCTGCCTGGTGGACAAGAACGGGGTGCAGCCGCTGGCCGTGGGTGAACTGCCGCCACACCTGGCCGCGCTGATGCAGACCAACCTTAACGTGCAGGGGCTGACGGTGGAAGCGGCGTTGACGGGCAAGCGTGAACATATCTATCACGCCGCCATGCTCGACCCACATACCGCCGCAGAACTTGACCTGGATCAGATCTGGAACCTGGTGGACGATCTGATTGAGGCGCATGGGGAGTGGCTGCCGGAATATCACTAGGCAGCCCGGCGACCGCGGCCAGCCGCATGATCGGAATAAAGAACCGGGTTCCCAATTTGGGAACCCGGCGCTATTCTCTGGCTATGGGATGATGCGGGAACTTGCTCGTCCCGCTGAGCGTCAACGTCTATAACTGCTGCGAGCCAACTCGGTCCAGCACAGCGGTGCAGCCGATCAGAAACGCCGCAAAGGCTGGAAGCAGCGGGTCACTATGGACACCGGAAAACTCCAACGCACCGAAGCCGATGAGCATACAGACACCGAGGCTGAGAAAGGCGTTGCTGATGATGGGATTGCGCATGGGTGAAGACTCCCGCATCTACGATACCGATAAGAACACACAAACCAAGGTACAAAGACAGATTCACCTAGCTACAATTTTCAATAAATCTAGGTGAATCTCCCCAACGAGTATACAGGGATTTCCCTACCCCCACAAACGGCCGCGTGGGAATTTGGTCTGGATTTGGAGAGGCAGGGGTCCGGCGTGTGTGGATCGTCAGGAAAGCGTAGGTTTGGCGAATCAAATGCGCGGGCAGATGGACCAAATTTGGTAGCAAGATTAAGCCCCTTCTTGTAGAAGGGGCGATGAGGGCGTGCCTGCCGGAGAAGGGTGGGCCATCTTGGCAGGCATCAGAGGTACTTAAGGTAAGATTGAGGCAGCCATAGGCTATATGTAAAATTCTAATACTTTTTTAATCCGTGTCAAGTTCGAAATCTATGGGTTTTTGCGGGTCACGGTAGACTTACCGACAAAGTACCAAATTTGTATCCCGATTTGTTCACATCTCAATGC
>CAZYQJ010000475.1:0-2437 GCA_964649925.1 uncultured Litorilinea sp. | reverse complement strand
AATGCGTGAGGCGCACATGAAAAGAGACTTAGATCATCTGATGGGCGAGCGCAATCTGGATGGATTCCTCGTGTTGGGCGATTCTGCCGGGAATGCAGTGATGAATTACCTGACAGGGGGCATTCACCTGGAGAATGCCCTGGTGTTCAAGCGCCGCGGCGGGCCGTTGACACTGGTTCACGGGTCGATGGAGCGGGATTCCGCCGCATCGACCGGACTGGCCCTGGTGGATCGCGACCAGGTCTATAACCAATACCTCCTGCTACAACAGCACAACGGCGACCGGCTGGCCGCCATGGTCGATTACCTGAGCCGGGTCATCCGCGACCAGCGGCTGCTGGGACGGCTGGGCATCTATGGCACGCTGGATGCTGGGGCCGCGCTCGCAATCCTGCCACGCCTCCAGACCGAGATCGAAGACGTGGAACTGGTGGGCGAATACGCCACGACGCTCTTTTCGCTGGCGCGTGAAACCAAGGATGACAACGAGATCGCGCTGCTGAAGGAGGCGGGCCGCCTGACATGCCAGGTCGTGGGCGAGGTGCAGGAGTTTATCCAGCAGCACGGCGTGCGCGATGAAGTGGTGATGCGCGCCGACGACATGCCGCTGACGATTGGGGATGTCAAGGCGTTTATGCGTAAACGCTTTATGGTGCATGGGCTGATCGAAGACCATGACACGATCTTTAGCCAGGGACGGGATGCCGGTGTGCCACACAACAGCGGCAACAACGCCGACCCGCTGCGCCTGGGCCAGAGCCTTATTTTTGACATCTTCCCGCGCGAGCGTCACGGCTATTTCCATGATCTGACGCGCACCTGGTGCCTGGGTTATGCGCCCGATGAGGTGCAGGAGGCGTGGGATCAGTGTAAAGAGATCTTCGACCGGGTGATGAATAAACTGGCAGTGGGTGTTCCCTGTCGCGACCTTCAGGTGGAGACCTGCGAGTATTTTGAGAACAAGGGCCACCCTACGCCGCTGTCACACCCAGGCAGCCATGAAGGGTATGTCCACAGCCTGGGCCACGGCATCGGCCTGGATATCCACGAAGACCCGCGCCTCAGTTCGGCGGCAGGCAATGATACGCTGCTCCAGCCCGGCCATGTGGTCAGCGTGGAGCCGGGACTGTACTATCCGGATCGCGGTTTTGGGGTGCGTATTGAGGATTCGGTGGCGTTCACCGAGGCCGGAGAACTGGTGAACTTGTCTGACTATCCCTATGACCTGGTGATCCCGATGAAAGGGGCATGACGCACCAGGCGGGAAAATGTGACCGGTCTGTCAGCCTCTGTGTCATCTGCTGGTTCCACTTGCGGAACGCGCGAAACAAGGGAAGCAATAGGCCGGTCACCTGCCGGACCGTGTGGTTGGTATGCCTCTGGCGGCAATCCCCTGGCGGCGCTATTCGCTCGCCCTGCGCGCCTCGTATTCGGTGCGTAGCCGTTCGCGCTCATAACGGATCACGTCGTCGAGGATTTCGTTCAAGTCGCGCGTGGCCTGCCAGCCGATGGCGCGCTCTACCTTGCTGGTGTCGGGCACGCGGCGGCGCATGTCCTCAAAGCCGGGTGCATAGGCTTCGCTGTAGGGTACATAGCGGATGGCCGAACTGCTGTCCGAACGCTCAATGACCTGCTGTGCCAGGTAGTTGATTGTGATCTCCTCGCGGCTCCCCACGTTATAAATCTCACCCGCAGTCTGTTCAGGTTGGTCAAGCAGCGCGGCCAGCGCCCTGACCGTATCCAAGACGTGGCAGAAGCAGCGGCTCTGTTCGCCGTCGCCATAGACGGTGATCGGCTCGCCACGCAACGCCTGGCGCACAAAGCGCGGGACGACCATGCCGTAGCGCCCTGTCTGCCCCGGGCCAACCGTGTTGAAAAAGCGGATCACCGTCACAGGCAGGCCATGTTCGCGGTAGGCGGCCAGCCCCAGAAATTCATCTAGCAACTTGCTGGCGGCATAGCTCCACCGGCTGCGGCTGGACGGGCCGAGCAGCAGATCATCTTCTTCGCTGAATGGAAGTTTGACCCCCTTGCCGTAGACCTCGCTGGTGCTGGCGATAAGCGTGCGGCAGCGGTAACGCTGCGCCGCGCGTAACACCGCATGCGTCCCCAGCACGTTGGTTTCGATGGTTTCGGTAGGGCGCTCCACCACCAACTGCACGCCGACGGCGGCGGCCAGATGCACAATGGCGTCGGCCTGGCTGGCGAGCCGATCCAGGACGAGCGGGTTATCCAGCGTGTCGATGGCAAACTCAAAGCGGGGATGGCGGACAAAGGGTTCGATATTGGCGAACGAACCCGTACTCAGGTTGTCCAAAACGGAGACGGTATCGCCGCGTTCTAGCAGGTGCCGGGCCAGGTGGCTGCCGATAAACCCGGCGCCGCCCGTGATCAATACATGCATAGTCGCCTCATCACAGTCGATGGCATGCTCGCA
>CAZYQJ010000474.1:4354-4888 GCA_964649925.1 uncultured Litorilinea sp. | reverse complement strand
GCGCTGCACGCTATCCAGGCACTTCGACTCCGTGACGAAAATATGCAAGAAGAGTTTGAGGAAGACATATTATGACCGCATTAGGTGAATTCCTGGCCGAACTCCAACGCCGCGGTGTTACCCTGAGCGAGGACAACGGCTCGCTACGATACAGCGCGCCCAAGGGGGCCATCACGCCCGAACTGCGTGAACAACTGCGCACCCGCAAGGAGGAAATCTTGGCCTTGCTGCGCCAGATGCAGCGGGATGCCTCTGCGCCGCCACTCGAGCCCATTGCCCATACTGGCGCGTTTCCACTCTCGTTTGGACAGGAAAGACTTTTCTTCCTGCAATTGGTGCAGGAAGGACTCAGCGCCTATAACATTCCGGCAGCGATACGCCTTGATGGGCCGCTGCGCGTTCAGGCGCTAGAGCAAAGCCTGTCCGAGATTGTGCGCCGCCACACCAGCCTGCGCACGACATTCACGCTATCCGGTGGGCAGCCGGTCGCCGCCGTCCGCCCCGCGCCCGCCATCACCTTGCCCCTGGTCGACC
>CAZYQJ010000474.1:0-4344 GCA_964649925.1 uncultured Litorilinea sp. | reverse complement strand
AGGTACACCGCCAGGCGCGCGAACTGACCCGTGCGCCCTTTGACCTGGCAAATGACCTGCTGTTCCGCATGCAACTCTTGTGCCTCGGCGCAGAACGCCATGTGCTGCTGCTCACCGTCCACCATATAGTCTTTGACGGCTGGTCGGTCGGCGTATTTGTCAGGGAGTTGGCCGCCCTCTACGACGCATTTTCTCAGGGCCAACCGTCACCGCTGCCCGAACTCCCCCTCCAATATGCGGACTTTGCCCACTGGCAACGCCAATGGATGCAAGGGGACACCGAACGCAAACTGCTCGACTATTGGACTCGGCAACTGGCGGGTGCGCCCGAACTCCTGCCCCTGCCGACCGATTACCCGCGTCCCCCTGAACAGACCTTCCGTGGCGACACCGTGCGCTTCGTCATTCCGCCAGCCCTGGCCCAACAACTGGACAACCTGGCGGTTGAATCGGACAAGACGTTATTTATGATCCTGCTGGCTGCATTCCAGGTGCTGCTCTGGCGCTATACCGCACCTGGCGGCCATCCAGATGACATCGTGGTCGGATCTCCCATTGCCAACCGCACGCGCAAGGAGTTGGAACCCCTAATCGGCTTTTTTGTCAACACGCTAGTGCTACGGACTGATCTATCGGGGAACCCGACCTTTGAGGAGCTGCTGAACCGGGTTGCCGAGACCACTCTGGCGGCCCAAGAGCATCAGGACTTACCCTTCGAACGGCTGGTGGAAGCGATGCAGCCGGATCGCAACCCGAGCTACAGCCCCCTGTTCCAGGTTATGTTTGCGCTGCAAAACAGCCTGATGCAGGCCGTAAAGACAACCGATCTGACGCTGACCCCACTGATCCTGGACGCAGAAAGCGCCCATGCCGATTTGGCCCTAACGCTGCAGGAAACCGAAGAGGGCCTAACTGCCGCGCTGGAGTACAACACCGATCTCTTCGCCGCGGCAACCGCCGAGCGCATCTGCAACAACTACTGCACCCTGCTGGCGGCCATCGTCGCCGATCCGGTGCGGCCAGTGTCCGAGGTTCCGCTCTTGAGGGAAGCGGAGCGGGAGCAGATGCTGGTGGAGTGGAACCAGACGACAACGGACTACCCCCGCCACCAGCCGATCCACACCTTGTTTGAGGAGCAGGTCAACCGCCACCCGCACCGCCTCGCCATCACCGCCAGCGACTCACAACTGACCTACCACGACCTCAACCAGCGCGCCAACCACCTCGCCCATCACCTGCGCAGCCTCGGCATCGGCCCCACAGCCAGGGTTGGGCTGTGTCTGGAGCGTTCGCCCGAACTGATCATCGCCCTCTTGGCCATCCTCAAAGCTGGCGCCGCCTACGTCCCCCTCGACCCGACCTACCCCCCCCAACGGCTCGCCTTCATGCTCGACGACATCCAGACGCCCCTCATCATCACCAGCGACTCGCTGCGCCACCACCTGCCCGCACACCAGGCCAGGCTCATCTGCATCGATAGCGACTGGCCCACCATCGCCCAACAGCCTGCCATCAACCCCTCGGTGGCACTCAGCGCTCAAGCGCCAGCCTATGTGATGTACACCTCCGGCTCGACCGGCACACCCAAGGGCATCGTCATCCCGCACCGCGCCATCGCCCGCCTGGTGCTCAACACCAACTATGTGCAGTTCCAGCCCGACGACCGCACCGGCTTTTTGTCCAACACCGCCTTTGACGCCTCGACGTACGAGATCTGGGGCGCACTGCTCAACGGCGCTGCCCTGGTCGTCGTCGACAAGGAGCCCCTCCTCTCCCCCCATGACTTCGCCACCCTCATCCAGCAACAACAGATCACCACGCTGTTTTTGACTACAGCGCTTTTTAATCAGATCGCACGTACGCGGCCCGATATCTTTGTGCCACTGCGCCACGTTCTCTTTGGCGGTGAAGCGGTCGACCCGCAGTGGGTACGCCAGGTGCTGCGGCATGGCCCACCACAGCGTCTGCTCCACGTCTACGGTCCCACCGAGAGCACCACCTTTGCCACCTGGCATCTCATCGAGCACCTCGCCGACGATGCCCACACCGTGCCCATCGGACGGCCCATCGCCAACACGCAACTCTATGTGCTCGACCACCACCGCCAGCCTGTGCCCATCGGCGTGCCCGGCGAACTCTACATCGGCGGCGACGGCCTGGCCCTGGGCTACCTCAACCGCCCTGACCTCACCGCCCAACGCTTCGTGCCCCATCCCTTCAGCACAACACCAGGCGCACGCCTCTACCGCACCGGCGACCTGGTGCGCTACCGCCCCGATGGCAGCATCGACTTCCTCGGTCGCAGCGACCACCAGGTCAAAGTGCGCGGCTATCGCATCGAACTGGGCGAGATCGAGAGCGTGCTGCTCAGACAGCCCCAAGTGCAGCAGGCCGTGGTCGTGGTGCGTGAAGAGAGCAGCGGCGACAAACGCCTCGTCGCCTATGTCGTGCCCGACCCGGCCCAGCCGCTCACGCCTGCTGCCTTACGCAGCGCCCTGCAGCAGACGCTGCCCGACTACATGCTGCCCGCGGCCTTTGTGCTGCTCGATGCCCTCCCCCTCTCCCCCAACGGCAAACTCGACCGCTCCGCACTCCCCGCCCCCACGGCCTCCCCCGACCGCCACCCCGCCCTGCCCCCCTCGCCGCTGCAGGCCACCATCCGCCAGGTCTGGCAGGAGGTGCTCCATCTTGAGCACGTCGGGCTGCACGACAACTTCTTCGACCTCGGCGGGCACTCGCTGCTGCTTGTGCAACTGCACACCAAACTGCAACAAGCGCTTCAATCTGAACTGCGCCTCACCGACCTCTTCCACCATCCCACGGTCGCCGCCCTGGCTGAGCACCTCAACCCGCAAGTGAGCAGCGGCACCGCCCCCCAGCCTGCGCCCGTAACCGCACCGCCAGCCCAACCGCCCACTACACGCGCCATTGCGATTGTGGGCATGGCTGGCCGCTTCGCCCAAGCCCCCACCCTCGAGCAGTTCTGGCGCAACCTCTGTGACGGGGTTGAGGCCATCCGCTTTTTCAGCGACGCCGAACTGCGCAGCGCAGGCGTGCCCGCCCACTTGCTCGCCGACCCCGCCTATGTCAAGGCGCACGGTCTGCTGGAGGAGGCGGACTCCTTTGACGCCGCCTTCTTTGGCTTCAGCCCGCGTGAAGCCGCCTTGCTCGACCCCCAGCATCGCCTCTTTCTGGAAGTCGCTCACCATGCCCTGGAGGAAGCCGCCATCGACCCGCACCGCTTCCCCCATCCCATCGCCCTCTTCGCCGGCGCGAGCCCCAACAGCTACCTGCCCCACGCACTCCCCCACAGCGCCAGCACCGATGCCGCCGGAGCCTATCAGCAGTTTCTGGCCAACGGCGCCGACTTTCTCACCACACGCACCGCCTACAAGCTCCATCTCACCGGTCCCAGCGTCACGGTCCAGACCGCCTGCTCCACCTCGCTGGTGGCCGTGCAGATGGCCTGCCAAGCCCTGTGGAGCCAGCAGGCCGATGTGGCGCTGGCGGGTGGGGTCTCGGTGAGCTTCCCCCAAGTGCGCGGCTACCTCCACCAGCCCGGCATGATCCTCTCGCCTGACGGTCACTGCCGCAGCTTTGACGCACACGGCCAGGGCACTCTCGCCGGGGAGGGGGTCGGCGTGGTCGTCCTCAAACGGCTGGACGACGCACTGGCCGCAGGTGACCACATCCACGCCGTCATCTGTGGTGCGGCTATCAACAACGACGGTGCGTACAAGGTCGGCTACACCGCCCCCAGTATCCAAGGCCAGGCACAAGTCATCCGCCAGGCACACCGGCAAGCGGGCATCGACCCCGCAACCATCACCTATGTCGAGGCGCACGGCACCGCCACCCCCCTCGGCGACCCGACGGAAATCGCTGCCCTCACCCAAGCCTTTGGCAGTGACCAACGCGGCTCCTGTGCGCTAGGTTCAGTCAAGAGCAATTTAGGCCACCTCGATGCCGCCGCCGGCATCGCCGGGCTGCTCAAAACGGTGCTGGCACTGCAACACAGGCAGATCCCGCCCAGCCTGCATTTTGATCAGCCAAACCCCGAGATTGACTTCGAGCACAGTCCCTTCTTTGTCAACACCGATTTGCGCCCCTGGGAAACAGGGTCAACCCCACGCCGAGCCGGGGTCAGTTCGTTTGGCATCGGCGGCACCAACGCCCATCTCGTACTGGAACAAGCCCCTCCAGTCAAGTCCAGCCCCAGCAAGCGACCGTGGCAGTTGTTGATCCTTTCTGCCAAGTCCAAAACCGCTCTCGAAACGATGAGCCGTAACCTGGCGGCCCATCTGCATACGCCGCCTGCGCTCAACTTGGCAGACGCGGCCTATA
>CAZYQJ010000473.1:0-4889 GCA_964649925.1 uncultured Litorilinea sp. | reverse complement strand
CGACGACTCAGGCGAATATGGCAACTTGCTTGAGCAGTATGGTCAAGATATCCTGAGTGGCCTGAATCCGGCTTTCATCACTGGTACACAGGTCGACGGCATCAACTACGCGGTTCCCACCAACAAAGAACTGACCGTTCCCGAAGGCTTCGTCTACAACGTCGCCTTGGCGGATGAAATCGGCTTTACCGAGGAAGACGCCGCCAACATCAAGTCGCTGCGCGACCTGGAGCCTTGGCTTGAAAAGGCCAAAGCGGCCCGCCCGGACGAGTATCCCTACCTCACCGATGGCCGGCTTGGGTTCCAGCCTTGGGTGCCTGGGTTCGCAGCCGGGATACCGAACGATCTCATCTCCATGAAGTTCGCTCCGGATGCAAGCGGCGAGTTCGACGAGACCATCGTCAGTATCATGGAAACCGATTGGGCCCAAGAGCACATGGCGATCATGCGTGAATGGTATGAGAAGGGCTGGATTCACCCCGATGCCGGGCTGACGACCTTCCTCACCGCCGAGGTCAGAAATGCAGGCAAGTTCTTCATCGAACCGCAACCGCTAAAGGGCGACAACATCAAAGCGGTAGAGTTGGTCAACGCTTCCGGCAACCCTGACCTGCAACTGAAGGAGATCTACACCCAACCCAAGATCAATGTCACCACCCATTCCGGCGGTTCCATGCTCGCCATCCCGGCGGTATCCGAGTATCCTGTCCAGGCAATGAAGTTCATCAACCTCATGCACTCCGATTCCACGCTGCTCAACATGATGCTCTTTGGCGTCGAAGGGACACATTGGGAATTTGAGGACGACGGGCGTGTGAACATCATCAACGCGGCCTGGTACGGCGCGCATGGCGGCGCGTGGACGCTCGGCAACACCTTGCTCCAGGCTGTCTCCAATCAGGAAGACCCAGATAAGAACCGGCTGTTGATCGAGTATTCCGACGATTCTATCGACCATCCGTCGCTGGGCTTCCGCTTCCGCACGGACCCTGTGGCGGCTGAGTTGACCGCGATCAATGCCGTCGCCGACGGCACCGCCCGGGCGCTCCTGACTGGTTATGTCGACCCCTCGACCGAACTGCCCAAGTTCATCGACGACTTGAAGGCTGCCGGGTTCGACGCTGTGAAGGCCGAAGTGGAGCAGCAATACGAAGACTGGAAGGCTACAAAGGGCCAGTAATTCGAGTCTAGCCATCCACTAGATGGTTGAAGACAAGGGGCTGTCTCCTCTCTTGAGACAGCCCCTTGTACTTGGAAGATGGCGTCAGCGTGGTTTGACCCAATCAGGCGCTACGCCGCCAGCGACACTTCGGCCAGAACCCGCTTGAGCAGCGCGTTCACGTCCCCTCCCGAACCACGTTGGACGGCGGCCTCAAAGCGTTCGGCGGCTAACTGACTTTGCCACTGATTAAGCTGTCGGCGGGCGCGCTCCTTGGTTTCATAATCACTGGCCGGTTGCTGCTGCACAAGGGCAAGCGCCTCTATCGCCAGCCCTTGCGCATCGGTGTGCATCAACAAGTGGCTGATATCCAGCAGGAGCGAGTAGATCAACGGCCAAAAACAGATTTTCATGGCAGTCCTCAGGGATTGTTCAAGCCAAACCTTAGCCGTTTGAAGATCCTGTTTGGCATACGCGACTTGCCCTAATCCCCTGGCTGCAGCGGCCAGCCCGCCCTGGTCGTTGATCTCTTTATAGATGTCGTATGCATTCGCATACGCCTGTCGAGCCTTCTCATAATCCGCCTGCAAATAGGCGATTTCCCCCAGGTGGTTGAGGGCAACCGCCATCCCTTCTGGATCGTTGAACTCGCGCTTGATCTCGTAACTCTCTTGGAAGAGGGCTTTGGCTTCCGCATAATTCTCCATGGCCCGCGCCACCTTGCCTGACTCATTCAAGATATAGGGCAAAAACCAGCGGTTGCCCGCGGCACGCGTGGACTCCGACGCCGCTTCAACATGTTGATAGGCGACCTCACAATTTCCCAATGCCAGGTTGATTGCGGTCAGCGCATAGTGGATGTAGGTCAGATTCAGGTCGTCGCTTTGCGACCCGGCCCGCTGTAACGCCTCCTCGGCAAGTTCCAGCGCACGATGGAAATCTCCCTGCACATGGTGGACAAGGGCCAGGGGAACAGCGGGGTCGCCGCCTGTAAGGTGTTGTGGCTGCACGCCAAGCTGGGCACAGAGCGCACGGCTGCGCTCCAGGCCGGTTACAGCCTTGTCAAATTCGCCGAGCCGGAGATACAGCCAGCCTTGGTGACATAGGACGTGAATCAGTGTCAGGTCGCGTAGATGGCTGGGTGGCAGCGCGTCCAAGCAGCGTTGGGCATCTTGCAAGGCTTGTGCTCCCTCCAGGAAACGGCTCTGTAGCTGACAGAAAAAATAGAACGCGCTGGCGCTGCGGTGGATTGCCTCCAGATGGCCCTGCTGCAAAGCCCAGTGCCAGGCGCTGCGGATGTTGTCGAGTTCGGTAGCGATGTCGGCAACGGCCTCAAGCTGCCCCGGCCCGTTGAGCATCGTTTCCCGTTGGTACAAGAAGTCGATAAAGTAGAAGCTAAAGCGGTTGAGCACCGCCTCCTTCTCGGCGGCGCTTTCCTCCAATTTCCCCGCGCCATACTGGCGCAGCAGTTCGTGGATGGTGTAACGCCCCCCTGAATTCACGTTCAGCAGCGACTTTTCTTTCAGGGCAACCAGGTCAAGCCAGGAAGCCCCGGTCACATGCACGGCGGCCTGAAAATCAAAGCCGCCTCGAAAGACCGAAAGCTGCTGGAATGTCTCCTGCTCAGAGGGGGTGAGCATAAGCCACGAATGCTCAAACACGGCATGAAGCGAACGGTGACGGTCGGGCATGCCGCGCAGGTGCGTGGTCAAGAAATCAAGATCGCGCGTCACTTCGAGCGCAATCTGTGCGCAGGGCATGACCCCTAGCCAGGCAACCGCCAATTCGATTGCCAGCGGCATCCCTCCCAACAGACGGCAAATTTGCACGACGTGAGGGTATTCGGCGGAGAGCGAAAATTGAGGCTGGACGCGGCGCGCACTCTGCACAAACAGACGCACGGCAGCATAGTCCAGCAGACGATCTTCGGCCACACCGTCTTCGGGAACATCCAAGCCGCCGAGACTCCACAGCCATTCGCCCTGAAGGTTCAATGCCTCGCGCGAGGTCACCATTACCGTGATGTTGGGGGCGTGGGTCAACAGGTCGACAATAAAATCTGCGCTGGCGATCAGGTGCTCAAGATTGTCGAGCAGCAGCAGCATCTTGCGATCATGCAGGTAATCCAGCAGTTGTTGGCGCATGGCCTCGTCGCTGTAGAAGTAGATTCCGCCCGCCTCGGCAATGGCCGTCATGATGCCGTCCGTAGATTCCACGGCATTCAACGCGACAAAGAGAACGCCGTGGGGGAAAAGGTGTAAGAAAGGGGAAGCGGGTGCAGCCCCGTGGGTTGGCTCGTCGACAAAACGGCGGGCGACCTGCACGGCAAGCCGCGTCTTGCCCATGCCACCCGGCCCTGTGATCGATACCAACCGGCATTCCGGATCGGCAACGATCTGCGCCAGTTCCTCGATCTCCGCCTCACGCCCGACAAAGGTAGTCAGGTGCAGCGGCAGGTTGTGATAGGGGGGATGGGAGGCCGCGATCGGGGCGACAGCGGGTGTATGCGCGCCTGTCTCCCCTGCGCTCGCCGCCGGGCGCGCCATCACCGGAGGGGCAAGTTGCCTGGTTCGGATGGCCTCATATAGCGCAGACGTTTCTTCTTCGGGGGGAACCCCCAACTCCTCTTCCAGCAGGCGCACACACTCCTGGTACTGCCGCAGCGCGGCGGCGTACTGCCCGGCGTAGGCATAGAGCCGCATTAGGTCGCGGTGGGCAGGCTCATGCAGCGAATCCAGTGCCAACCAGCGGCGGGCATACGTCACCCCCTTCTCATACGCCCCTTCCTCGCAGCAGTGCTGCACCCATCTTTCCAGCGCACCCGCCAACTGGCGGCGCAGTTCATCCGCTTGCAGAAAATGCCACTGATCGAATTCAGGACAATCGCGCAGGCTAAAGCCGGTAAGCAGGTCAGCGCGATAGAGTGCAAGGGCATCGTCTATCTGGTCGGCGCGGATAGCCGCCTGGAAATGGTGAACATCACACCAATACGACCCCTGCAACGCCAGCGCGTCCTGATCAACCAAAAGCCACGGCTCCAGCCCCGCGTTACGCAGCAACCAGAGTGCCTGGCGCAAGCTAGCGCGCGCCCGCGACTGATCTTGTTCGGGCCAAAACAGCGTTGCCAGCCAGTCCCGGCTCTGGCGTTGGTTCGTGACTGCCAGATAAAACAAGAGCGCCAGTGCCTTGCGTGACTCGACAACCACAGACTGCGCTCCCACAGTGACAGCGGGCGATCCTAACAGGGCAAGCTTGAGTTCGTTCATTGCAGACCAGACCCCACTCTTCATCTCCCCGGCATGTGGTTTACAACGGCACACAGTATAGACCAACTGTTGTGCATTGGATAGACGCCAATTTGGCTGCGCTTTTCAGAATATGACGCAAAAACAACGCCCACCTAGACGGATCGCATGACACCCGGCGTGACGAACGCTAGACGCCGCCCGCCTACACTCTCATGCAGTACGACAGGGAGGCAAAAACGCCAGGCCTGTCAGCATTCGGGGCTTTGCAGCGATTGCAAAGCATAGCAAAACCTACGGCAGTTGGCTGATTTACTCATACGAGAAGATAGAGAAAGGACAAAAAGATGGCAAGCATGCCCCCCATCACCATGACACTCAACGACCGGGCCGTACAAGCGTTTGAAGCAGGATTTCAGGGGAGGCTGGTGCGCCCTAGCGACCCAGACTATGACGAGGTGCGCGCTGTCTACAACGCCATGATC
>CAZYQJ010000472.1:2549-4897 GCA_964649925.1 uncultured Litorilinea sp. | reverse complement strand
CGCCGTCACGCCGCAGCAGCGGCGTATAGCCCAGGGGCCGGAGTTTGGCGACCCAATCGGCAAAGACATCCTGGCTGGGGCGCAGCAGCCTGCCGCGCACCACCAGCGCGCCGTCGATCCGTGGATCTCTCGGCGTCTGGATCGACTCAATCGCCAGGTCTCCTTGGATCACAGGTCGAATTTGTGCGGCGATCCCATCTACGGCCCAGGACGATGCAAAGACGGATGGGGTGACGGGGGGATCCAGGTGTTCGCTCATAGAACTGGTTGTCGCTTTCCAAAAAATCCCATTGAACTGTGGCCCTATGCCACCGCTCCGGGGCCTCGTTGGGCAACTGAGGATTTTACCGCAAAAGGCTGGATAATGGTATAACACAGCCTACCGGTTGTGTCATTACGCCGGTGTATTCTTCACCATTCGTGTTGGTGAAGCCCGATTTAGAAGGGATCAAGCACCATGAATCCGTTTCTCCAACGGCTCCACGAGCAACCGCTGCTGGGCGACGGCGCGATGGGCACGATGCTCTACAGCCGCGGCGCAAGCAGCGAACAGTGTCTAGAGCAATTGGTGGTTGACCGGCCCGGCTGGGTGACCGGCATCCACCAGGCCTATGCGTCGGCAGGGGCCGACGTGATCACCAGCCACACCTTTGGCGCAAACCGCTTTCGGCTGGCGCAGCATGGCCTGGAAGACAAGGTGCGCGAGTTGAACTTCAAGGCCGTGCGGCTCGTGCGCGATGTGCGTGAGGTGTCGGGCCGGGCGATCTTTATTGCGGGCAATGTGGGGCCGGTTGGACAGCGCATCAACTGGGAAAATGCGGTGCAGCGTCGCGCTGTGGCGGAGGCGTTTCAGGAGCAGATCGAGGTCTTGTGGGAGGCTGGGGCCGACCTGCTGCTCTTTGAGACGTTTAGCGACCTGCGCGAACTGGAGACGGCAGTCCAGATGGCAAAGACGCTCTGCGACCTGCCGATCGTGGCCTCGATGACCTTCGCTGGCGACGGGCTGACCCTGGCCGGGGAAAGCGCCGACGAGGTGATCACGCGGCTGACTGCCGCTGGCGTGGACGTGGTGGGCGTCAACTGCTCGGTCGGTCCTGCGCCCATGCTGGAGACGTTGCGCGTGATGCATGAGGTCACGCCGGATGCGCCGTTGAGCGCCATGCCCAACGCCGGGTTCCCGCGGCGTGTGGAAGGACGGCTCTACTATCCTTCCAGCCCGGAGTATTTTGCCCAGCACGTAGGCGATTTCTTGGGGGTGGGCGCGCGCTTGGTGGGCGGCTGCTGTGGTACAACGCCCATGCACATCCGCGCCATGCGGCTGGCGCTTGACGCCTACCTGGCCGCACAGCCCGGTAACTACACGACCACTGTTACGGTGGCGGGCGAGGATGAACTGCCGGAGATGTATGTGGGGCTGTCGTCTGACATGGAAGACGAGGACAGTATCCGGCCTACAGGGCTGCTGCGCAAGCTGCGCGCTGGCAAGTTCGTGATCAGCGTCGAGGTGGACCCGCCGCGCGCCTTCACCGCCGAAAAACAGATCGAAGGGGCGCGCCACGCCAAGAGCATGGGTGCGGATGCGATCAACGTCGCCGACAGCCCGATGGCGCGCGTGCGCATGGGCGCGCTGGCGCTCTGCACGCAGATTCAACAGCAGGTGGATATTGAGACGATCCTGCACTTTACGACGCGCGATCGCTCGTTGATGGCGCTACAGGCCGACCTGATCGGCGCACGCGCCCTGGGGGTGCGGAATATCCTGGCGCTGACGGGCGACCCGCCCAGCATCGGCGACATGCGCGACAGCAGCGCGGTCTATGACGTGGACAGCATTGGGCTGGTGCGCATCATCGACACCTTTAACCAGGGGCTGGATATCGCCGGGCGCGAGATGGGGCAGAAGGCTGGCTTTACGATTGCGGTGGCGTGCGACCCGACGCGGCCCGATCTGGGGCAGGAGGTGGACCGCTTCCACCAGAAGGTGAGCGGCGGCGCGCACTTTACCATGACCCAACCCATCTATGACCCGAAGCTGTGGCGTGACTTCCTGGCGCTCTATGAAGAACGTTATGGCGAGTTTCCTGTGCCGGTGTTGATCGGCGTGCTGCCGCTGCAGGGACACCGCCACGCCAGTTTCTTGCACAACGAAGTCCCCGGCATCACGCTGACCGAGGAGACGCTGGAACGGATGCGGCGGGCCGGTTCCAAAGGACGGCAGGAGGGCGTGAAGATGGCGCAGGAACTGCTGCTGCAACTCAAGGAACAGCGACATGTGCAGGGCGTCTATCTGATGCCTAGCTTTGGGCGTTACGAACTGGCCTGCCAGGTGTTGGAGGTCTTGTCACCCG
>CAZYQJ010000472.1:0-2449 GCA_964649925.1 uncultured Litorilinea sp. | reverse complement strand
GCGCTATGAACAATTCTCTGTCGCAGGCTGAGTTTTACATTCTGTTGTCACTTGCCATGAAAGAACGTCATGGCTACGAGATCATGAAGCAGGTAGAGCAAGACTCGCAGGGGAGAATCTCGCTCGGGCCAGGCACGCTGTACGGCGCGATTAAGCGGATGTTGCAGTCGCAACTGATCGAGGAAATCTCGGGGGATCATCCCCGGCGCAAATACTACCGGCTGACCGGACAGGGCAGGGAGGCGCTCTCCGCTGAACTTGAGCGTTACCGGGATGTGCTTGCGCTGGCGAAGCAGACCGGCCTGTTTCCTCGTCTGGGGTTGCTCGAATCCGTGTGATGACCCAAGAGGCAATCCGAAGGTCTGAGAAGCTATACACCCTGCTGCTCAAACTCTATCCAAAACCGTTCAGGCAGCAGTTTGGGGAGGAGATGCGGTTGGTCTTTTCCGAATCCCTACAAGACGCCTATGCTCAAGACAGCGGGAAGGGCATGGTGCGCCTTTGGGGAAGGACAGCCGTCGATCTTTGCAGGAGCCTTGTTGTCGAACATGTGCAAAACCAGAAAGGTCAGATCGCCATGAAATGGAGTCTCGCCACCCGCCCCATGCCAGCGGCCCTCATCGGTGTCCTGTTGTTTCTGCCCTTTGTATCGCTGAACCTGATTGTCGGAAACCGGATTGAGCCGTTCTTTTCATTGATCCGGCCAGCCGCACACACCAGCCGATTTGAGTATGCCCTCCTAATAACGGCCATCCTCTTGATCCTGGCTGGCGCGCTGATTGCCATCCTGCCGATAGCGCAAAAGGGGCCGGACGGAAGGCGAAAGCTCTATCTCGTCAACGGTGTTCTTGGCGTCCTGTTGCTTGCCGTGTTCGTCTTGATCGCGCTGGCATTGGGTGAAGAGTTCTATCGCTGCGACGTCTTGCAGATCCCGAACTGCGACTAGCCGCCCGGCGTTAAAGACACCGGCTACAGATCAAAGCCCCCTCGCGCGGGGGGCTGGCCCTTCGCACGTAGCAGCCATGTCAGGCTGCAAGCCCGACCTGCAGGATGATGTACGGACTCAATGGTCTGGAGGGATTATTCTGCCGTTCGCGGCGGGCGGGTCTCGCGTTCCAGCCAGGCCAGATAAGGCTGGCTGCCTGCGCTGACCGGCACGGCCAGGATTTCCGGGACATCATAGGGGTGGAGTTGCGTGATCAGCGTCTCGACGGCAGAGAAGAGATCGGCGCGGCTTTTGACCAGGCAGAGCCATTCGCGGCTGGTTTCAACCTCACCCTGCCAGCGGTAGACGCTGGTGATGGGGCCGATGATCTGGACGCAGGCGGCGACCTGCTGATCGACCAATGCCTGGGCAATGGTCTGCGCGGTCTCTTCACTGTCCACAGCGGTGATGACTTGAATGGCGTCATTCATGCGGCTGCACCCCTGACAACTGATTACTGACAACTGATCACTGACTACTGCTTTGATCCCCCAGCGCGACCACAAAGGCGATGGCCCGCTCGCGGTCGTGGCTGAGGCTGAGAGACCAGGACGTCCAGCCGAGGGCTTGGGCGCGCGCCGCAGCCGCGCCGTGCAGGTGGAGCGTGGGCGCACCGCTGCACTCATCGCGGCGCACTTCGATATCCGTCCAACGGATGCCATGCCGCCAGATGCCCGTGCCCAGGGCTTTGGCCGCGGCCTCTTTGGCGGCAAAGCGTCCGGCCAGCGATTCGACGCGCCCCTGGCACTGCGCCCGTTCCTGCGGCGTGTAGACGCGCTGCAAGAAGCGATCTCCGTGGCGCACTTGGGCCGTCCACACTCGTTCGATCTCGATCACGTCTACGCCGCTGTAGATCATAGGCGAGCGGTCTCCACCGGCCCGGCAATGACCAGGGCGTAGGCATCGGGGCGCAAATAGCGTTGGGCCACGCGCTGCACATCGGCCGCGGTCACGCTGTCGATCAGGTCGTTGTAGCGCAGCAGATAATCCTGCCCCAGCCCGAAATATTCCATGTGGATCAGCGTCGAGGCAACGCCTTCGTTTGTCTCTAGGGCCAGCGGCAGGACGCCGGTGAGATGGGCCTGGCTGTCGGCGAGTTCGGCGGCAGGCACGGGTTCATCGCGCAGCCGGGCGAATTCAGCCAGGATGCTGTCGATAGCCTGGCCCACGTGGCTGGGGTTGACCCCGGCGGCTGCCAGCCATATACCTGCGTTGAGGCCAGCCTCCTGTGAGCTATAGGCGTAGTAGGCCAGCCCTTGCTGTTCACGCACCCGCTCACCCAGGCGGCCCATCATGCCAAAGCGGCCCAGGATCGTATTGGCGACGCGCACCGCGTAATAGTCGGGATGGCAGCGCGGCACCGCCGGGCCGCCGAGCACAAGATCGACCTGGACTTTGTCGCGCAGCAGCCGCGCCTCGCGATGTACGCTGCTGAACGGGTTGACGGGCGGGAGCGTGGGGGTC
>CAZYQJ010000471.1:0-4899 GCA_964649925.1 uncultured Litorilinea sp. | reverse complement strand
ATCCCAGTAAAGGTCGCTCTCGGCGAAGCGGCGCAGGTCATCGCTGCCGAAGTAGTCAGCCAATCGCTGCACGGTCTGCCGTGTGAATCCTGTCTTACCGGCTGCGCCTGTGGGGTAGAATTCGCGCGGGGCCACGCCACACGCCGCATGGATCGCGCTCCAGGTGACGCCATGTGCGGCTTTTTCCTGGCGCACCAACTCCTTGACCGCAACCGGCACGACGTCCTTGACGGCGGCCTGCTGCGGCGCGACCTGGCACATCTGCGCCAACATGTCACGCCGTTCTACGCTGACAAAGTGGCAGGCGATCTGGCCGGCGAAGACAACGAAATTGTTATGGCCGGTAACGAACAACTGATAGCCGGTGCGGCCATCCCGATAGGGAAACTGGACAGTACGCACGCTGCTGATGATGCCCAGGCGCAGGAGCAGATGCTGCAGTTGGTGGGCCAGCCGTTTGGAGGCCGTGGCATAGAAGAGGCTGCGGCCCTTGACATCAATGTGACCGTCACCCTCCCACATGCGGCTGATGAGCAGCGCGATCTGGCGGTTGGTGAGCGTAAATACATCGCCAGGAATTTCTTTGGTGTGTGCGTTCTTCCCCCAGATGCCCAACCGCTGCGCCCAGGGGACAATGCCGGGCGGTTGGCTGCGGTCTTGCCGCCGCGCATAGATGACGTACGTGCCCTTGTGGAGCGCAACCGTACACTGTACATTCTCAAACTGCCCCGCCGCGCGGATGTAATCTTCGCACTGTGCCGCGTCTTTCGAGTAGAAATAGACCGAGTTGGGGTGGCAGAGATTGCCTTCCGCCAGCAGATGCCCCAGGGCGATGACCTCATGATCCGGCCATTCGACCTGGCCTTCCACCGGAATGCGGCGCGGCACGGCGATGGGATCGTCTACGCTCAGTTCTTCCAACAGCCGCCAGCCGTCAAAGGTGTAGAAAGGATGGTTGGCGGTTGCCTCAATGGTGCGGCCTAGTGCTGTCGTCAGCCGGTAGACGGGCTTAACGCCGTTGTCCATCACCGCGGTGACTGCGCCGGACTTCAGCCGCAGCGCGCGGGTGTCGCAGGTAACGGTCTGATCGATCTGAGCGCGGTTGTGGTATAGGTCTTCCACCTTGACCAGCCGCCCGCTGGCAGCGTCGATGACCTCCACATCGCCCGGCAAGCACTTGTTAAATCCATAGCGTGCGAAGAACTCAATATCACCATAAATTGCAGCCGCGGCCTCTTTGGGGATGCCGTTGCGGGCACAGCCTTCCACGAAGATCTTTTTATGCATCTCGATCTCGGAGGCTTTTTTCTTGCTGATGGCGCGGCGCACCAGGTCTGCATCGCCGGGGGTGTATCCTGCCAACTGGCTGAGGATCTGGATGATCTGTTCCTGGTAGACGATGATCCCGTAGGTCTCGGCCAGGATCGGCTCCAGCGCGGGGTGTTTGTATTCGACCTCCTCCTCGCCGTGCATGCGCCGGATAAACTGGGGGATGTACTCCAGCGGGCCGGGCCGGTAGAGCGAGATGGTGGCGATGATGTGTTCGAACGCGCTGGGCTGCATCTCGGTCAGCACGCGGCGCATCCCCTGCCCTTCCACCTGAAAGACGCCGCTCACCTCGCCGCTGGAAAGCAGCTTAAAGGCCTCGGCGGCCACCTCGCCTTCGAAGGGGATGGTATGCAGCGAATAGGTGATGCCGTGACGCTCCTTGATCAAGCGGCCTGCCTCGCGCATCACCGAAAGCGTACTCAGCCCCAGGAAGTCCACCTTGAGAAGTCCAATCGACTCCAGGATCGGGAACTCGTATTGGGTGATGGTGCTGGTGATGGTGTTCTTGTTGCCGCGCATCAACGGGGTGTAGTGAGTCAATTCGCGGTCGGCGACGATGACCGCGGCGGCATGCACGCTCGAATGGCGTGCCACACCCTCCACCTGCATCGACGTATCTAGCAGGTCGCGTACCCAACCCTCACTGTTATACAGGCTGACCAGTTCGGGGCTGTAGAATTCATGGCCTTCGGTCAGGCAGTCCCGAATGGTGACCGGTTTGCCGGGGATCGCCGGGATCAACTTGGCGATGCGATCCACCATTGCCAACTCAACGCCCTTGGCGCGGCCTACATCGCGCACCGCGGCGCGCGCCTTCATGCGCCCAAAGGTGGCGATCTGCGCCACCTGGTCTTCGCCGTACTTCTCGACGGTGTAGCGGATCATCTCCTCGCGCTGGTCGTCGGGAAAGTCCAGGTCGAAGTCGGGCATGGTGACGCGGCCCGGATTCAAGAAACGCTCGAAGATCAGGTTGTTCTTGAGCGGGTCAATGCCGGTGATGCCCACGCAGTAGGCGACCAGCGAGCCGGCCCCCGACCCGCGCACGTTCCACCAGATGTTGCGTGAGCGCGCAAAGTTGCACAGGTCAGCCACGATCAGGTAGTAGACGTCAAAGCCCATCTCATGGATGATGCGCAGTTCCCGCTCCTTGCGCTCCTGCACCTCGCTGTCATGGGCGCGGTCGCCGTAGAGCCGCGCCAGCCCTTCTTCGGTCTTGTGGCGCAGATAGGTTTCGTAGGTAAAGCCTTCGGGGATGGGCAGGTCAGGTAGGTGATAGGCCGGGTCTTCCAGGTCGACGTCGCACATCTCCATCACGCGCAGCGTGTTGTCGAATGCGCTGGCGGGCAGGTCGATGAAGGGACGGAAGGTCGCCTCCATCTGTTCCCGACTCTTGAGGAAATAGCTGCCGTCGCTCATGCGCATGCGGTTGGTTGCCTCTACGGTCGCGCCGGTCTGCACGCAGAGCAGCACGTCGTGCGCGCTGCCGTCTTCCTCGCGCACATAATGCACGTCGTTGGTGACGACCAGCCCCAGCCCAAACTTTTCAGCCCACGGCACCAGTGTTTTGTTGACCGTGACCAGTTCGGGGACGCTGTGTTCCTGTAGCTCGATGAAGAAGTTTTCTTTGCCAAAGACATCCACATACCAGCCCAGCCGGTCGTAGGCTTCTTTTTCCTTGCCCTGGTTGAGCAGTTGCGGCACTTCCGCGCCCAGACAGCCGGTGGTGGCGACCAACCCGTCGGCGTGGGCGGCGAGAAAGTCATGGTCGACGCGCGGGCGGTAGTAATAGCCATTGATATGGGAGGCAGAACAGATTTTGAGCAGGTTGCGATAACCCGTCATGTTGCGCGCCAGGAGCAGCAGGTGATGGTTCTCGCGGTCGAACTGGCTGTCGCGGCCGTCCATGGGCCGGTTCCAGACGGTCTGGTAGGCTTCCAGCCCGATCAGCGGTTTGATGCCTGCCCCCTTACAGGCGCGGAAAAACTCGATAGCGCCATGCATTACCCCGTGGTCGGTGAGGGCCAGCGCGGGTTGGCCGAGCTTGACCGCCTCTTTGACCAGGTTTTTGATGCGGCCCATGCCATCGAGCAGCGAATATTCAGAATGGGTATGCAGATGGACAAAGTTGCCTGACATGAGCGCTGTGCCTGTGAAGATGCGTGAACCAGACGATGTGCGTTGGTTTTATGATAGATGCAATTTGGGTATGAACGCTGTGTTCTTGATGACGTTGTCGGATAGAAACCAGGTATGGCCCGTTGACCGACCGGTGGACTATGCACCACGCGGGGCAAGCGGGCCTGAACTGGGTAGATGACAAACGCATCAAGCCATGATCGCCTCGATGTTACCATACTTCCACGCTGTTCGCGAATGGCTGAAGGGAGTGGGCGGTAGGCAGTTGCCAGTAGTCAGTTCGGTAACGCTGTGGACTTGCGCCCGCTGCATCCCCGCATTGCCGCACGATTTTGTCCATGTTCATGTTGCCGACGCTGTCCGGTGCATGACGGGATGCGCGCCTTATGTGATAATGGGGCATATGGGGAGCGTTCTGTGCTCGAACAGCAACTCGTATTCAGGAGGGATTGGGATTCATGGCCGAAACTGATCGCGACACGCTATTGGCCCAGTGGCGGGCCGAGGAGCAACAACCGTTTACCGGCTGGGATTTTTCTTATCTCAGCGGGCGCATGATCGAGGATGAACCGCCGTGGGACTATCTGGCGCGCGCCGCCGAGTTGATGGCAGACGCCACCGCTGCGATTGACTTGGATACCGGCGGCGGCGAAAAGCTGCTCTCGCTGCGCGACCACTGGCCGTCGCGCCTGGTCGCCACCGAGGAATACCCCCCGAACCTGGCACTGGCGCGCTCGCGGCTGGCACCGCTGGGCGTGGAGGTGATGGACGTACACCTATCCGAAACCGACCCCATGCCCTTTGCCGACGGCGAGTTTGACCTGGTGCTCAACCGGCACGGCGTCTTCAACCCCGACGAGGTGGCGCGCATCCTGGCGCCGGGCGGCACGTTTCTAACCCAACAGGTGGATGGCCGTTGGGCTGCCGACCTACAAGCCCATTTCGGCGCCTCCCCGCAATGGCCTGAGGCCACCCTGGCCCGCTATGCGCCCTGGCTGGAGGCGGCCGGGCTGGAACTGGTCCAGGCCGAGGAGTGGCACGGTAAGCTGCGTTTCACCGACGTGGGGGCCATCGTCTATTACCTGAAGGCCATCCCCTGGGAAGTACCCAACTTCAGCGTGGATCGCCATGCCGATGCGCTCTTGAAACTGCACCAACAGCAGGGACAGCCCCTGGACTTCATCGCCCCGCTCTATCTGATCGAAGCGCGCAAGCCGGGGGGCTAGGCAGTAGGCAGTAGGGAGTAGGGAGCAGAGAGATTTACCACAGAAACCAGCAGAGGACAGATAGACAGTAGGGGCCAAACAATCTCCCCTTTATGCCCTCTGAGATGAGTTCTGCTCCCACCTGCCTACTGCCCGCTGCCCCTATCCCCCCGGCTTCCGCGCTTCGATCAGATAGAACGGGGCGATGAAGTCCAGGGGCTGTCCCTGC
>CAZYQJ010000470.1:0-4901 GCA_964649925.1 uncultured Litorilinea sp. | reverse complement strand
TCGCCGCCATGTGCGCCTGCGTTGCCTACCACCGCGCCGCCCAGCGTCCCCGGCACGCTGACAGCCCATTCCAGCCCGGTCAGGCCATCGCGGATGCTCTGGCGCGCTACCCCCGCCATCGCCGCGCCGCTCTCGGCAAAGAGGAGGGCGCGTTTGCCCGGTGCTGGATCGGGTGCAGCGGGATGCTCCAAACGGATTTGGCGGCAGCGGTTGTGGATCACCAGCCCGCGGATGCCCGCGTCACTGACCAGCATGTTGCTGCCGCCGCCCAGGATAAAGTAGGGCAGCGATGCCGAACGCGCCCAGCGTACCAATTCGATCAGTTGGCCGGTGGTGGTGACGGTGGCAAAATAGTCCGCTGGACCGCCGACCTTCATGGTGGTGTAGGGGGCCAGCGCGACCTGGCGGCGCAGGCGAATCCCCAACTGGCTGGGCACGGTCAGGTCAGGCGCATAGTCGGTGTGGGGCGTCATGTCGCAGCCCCTTTTGAATCCACGTCATCTGTATCCGAGCGGGCGCGCAACTGGTCCAAGAGCAGTTCCCCAACCCGATAACCATCCCCCGCGCCCAGGGTGATGACGACATCTCCGGCGGCGACTTCGGCGGCGAGGTAGGCGGCGGCATCTTCGAGCCGGGCGATGTGGCGGATGGCCGGATGGCTGCTGGCTGCCACTACGTCGGCGGCGCTGACGCTGCCGTCGTCACTTTCGCGCGCGGCGTAGATGTCGGTCACGATGACCTGGTCAGCCGCATCAAAGCTGGCGGCCATTTCCCTCAGCAGGGCGCGCGTCCGGCTGTAGGTGTGCGGCTGGACGACGGCCCAAATCCGCTGGTGGGGGAAGCGCCGCCGCGCTGCGTCCAGGGTGGCGGCGACTTTGGTCGGGTTATGGGCATAGTCGTCATAGACGATGACCCCGGCAACTTCGCCCTTGTGTTCAAAGCGCCGCGCCACGCCTTGATAACGGCTCAGGCTGGCGAGGGCATCGCTCATGGGGACATCACACCAGACGGCGGCGGCGGCGGCGGCGAGGGCATTGCGGACGTTGTGCAGGCCGGGAACCTGCAGTTCGAATTTGCCGCAGGGCATATCCCAACACTCAACTTCGGCCACGGAGCCGCGGCCTGCCACCGGCGTCACCACAGTAGCGCGCACATCGGCTCCGGGCGACAATCCGTAGGTAATCCATTCCGGCCCGCGTGAGAGGGCATAGGCGCGCAACTGCTCAGCCCCTTCGTCGTCGAAACACGAAATCACCAGCCCCTGCCGGTTGACCGTGTCCACGAACTGCATAAAGGCGCGGCGGAAGCTCGCCGGTGTGGGGTAGCAGTCGGGGTGGTCCCATTCCACGTTGGTGACAACGGCCACGGTTGGGTTCAGCCCAAGAAACATATAGTCATACTCGTCGGCTTCGATCACAAATAGGTCGCTCTGACCGGCGGCGGCATTGCCCAAGTGGGGCAGTTCTGCGCCGACAATATAGCCGGGAGCCAGCCCTGCGTCGTCCAGGATCGAGATCAACATGGCGGTGGTGGTACTTTTGCCGTGCGCCCCTGCTACGGCGATGACGCGCCGGTTGGCGAGCAGCACAGGCAAAAAGTCCATCCGTTTTACCACCGGAATTCCCAAGGCGTCGGCGGCGCGGCGTTCGGGGTTGGACTCGTTCACCGCGCTGCTGATCAAGACGATGTCAGGGCATTGCGCCTTGGGCCGCGCCGCCAGATTGGCTGCGCTCTGTTGGGGGAAGATGGTGGCCCCTGCCTCAGCCAGCCGTGCCGTGGCAGCATTGGCCTGCCGGTCGCTGCCGGAGACACGAATGCCCATTTCGAGCAGCACTTTGGCGATGGCGCTCAGCCCTGTGCCGCCAATGCCCAGCAGGTGAACATGCAGGCTAGGGTCGCGCGCCAGCAGTCGCGTTTGCCAGGATGTAGCAGGAGCCGGGCAGTTCGATACAGGCGTCGATGGGGTTTGGTTGCGGTGTTCGGCATCCATGTCAGTGTCTTAGCCCCGCACCCGAATGATTAACAACACGGCCACAGGCACGATCCAATAGACCGGGTTATCAAATACCAACGGCGGTAGATACTCCACCATCACGTCAGCCAGCGGCGTGAGGTCGTTTTCAAAGGTGACCAACTGGCCGATGGGATAATTAAAATGGTGCTGGTAGTACCAGAGTGTACCCGCAATCAGATAGCCGTTGAGCAGGCCGATCATCAGGCTGATCAGTGTGCCCTGGGGCGGCGGCGCAGGCTTGCCTGCAAAGTTCAGGGTGCGCCCGGCATAGCTCCCAAAGACCAGGACCACAAAGACAACCGAATAAAAGCCGCTCAGCACGGCATCAATGGTGGGTTGGTTTTCCACACCGAAGAACTGCTCGCTCAGGGTGCTGACGATGGCGCTGATCGGCTCTTCAAAAAAAGTCAGAATGAAAATCGATACCAGGATGAGCAGGGTACTGCCCAATTCTTTGACATAGCCGCGCGCCAACCCGATCAGGGTGACAATCAAGGCAATGGCTATGTATAGAATCTCAATCGGTCCCATGCGCGACTACATTCTCTGGGCCTGCGGCCGCGTGTGGCCGTCAACCGGCCCCAGCGATCAGGCTTAGGATTTGGCTTTGGCGCTGCCGCGGATCGACGTGGCGGCTAAGACCAGGAGCAGCGTCAGCAAGATCAACAGACCCAAAGACCCCATGGAATCCAGCAGCGCCCACATCCCGGCGATACCATCCCACAGCAGGCGTGCTCCGCCACTCAGGAGCGTTCCCAGGTCAAACTGCATATCTGTGCTGGCTAGTCCGGCTGTCTCTTCCGGCACAAACATGGTGACCAGGCTGGGCAAGAAGGCGGGCGCAAAGAAGATCCCGTTGAAGATGCCAAACAAGATCGCCCACCCATTGCGCTTGCTGTCTTTATCCTGCACCACCATGTTGGTCAGGATGTAGGCGAGGACAAAGAGAACCAGCCAGATCGTAAAGAGATAAGGTTCGCGCGTGGAGTCGGTGACGATCCGTTCGGCATCGCTGATCGCGGCCAGCGCTTCCTCGGTATTGCCGTTGAACCCCCCGGCGCGCGCAAAGGCCAGGGCCGCCGCGCCAAGATTGGCGATGTTGACCAGGATATCTCCCTGTTCCTGCATCAGCAGCCAACCGGCCAGCGCCACGATAAAGACAATGATCTCGCGCCTGGCCCCGCGCCGCCACCCCAACCATCCGAAGAAGGCGAGATAGACGATAAAGGATAGAACAATTACAGCGTCGCCAGTCATGACCCCTCTGCGCTTCACGGCGCATGCTAGATGGTCTCTGCCCTGAAGTTACGGCCAACATTCGGCGGCATGGCACCCTAGCCTGAGTGTGCAGCCTCCCCTAGACGCAGCAATTCCTGCGCGATCTGCCTGGCGGCCTGGGGCTGGGCCAGCCGTCGCGCCGCTTCGCTCATCTGCGTGCGGGCGGCAGGGTGGGTCAATATCTCGACAATGACCGGCCCCAACTGGGTCGCCAGGTCGGCGTCATCCACGATCCGCGCCGCGCCATGCTGGGCGAGTTGTTGGGCGTTGCGGGTCTGGTTGACCCCGGCAATAGGCAGCGGCACTAAGACTGAAGGCAGCCCTGCGACCGGGAATTCGCCCAGTGTGCTGGCCCCTGCGCGTGCAACAGCCAGATCGGCGGCGGCCAGCGCCAGCGGCATCGTTTCGTGTAGATATGCCACCGGGAAATACCGTGTGCGTGCTTCGGCGCACGCGGCGCTGATCTGCTGCAAAGTGGGCTGCGCTGCTGTCCAATCCCGCTGCCCGATCACATGGAGCACCTGCGCATGGGGCACAATGGCCGGGAGCGCCTGCCAGAGTGCTTGATTGATACTGCGTGACCCTAGGCTGCCGCCAAAGACCAGGAGCAACGGCATGCCCGGTTCATCTAATGTTAGCCCTAGCTGTGCCGCCAGTTTGCGCCGCGCCGCGGCCCGATCCTGTGCGGCATCTATCAATTCCTGACGGACGGGGTACCCCGTCACGACCGCTTTACCTTGCGGCGCAACCCCGCTGAAAAAGGCTGCCGCATCCGGGAAACTCACGGCCACGCGTTGCGCCAGCTTGCTCAAGGTGCGGATCGCCAGTCCGGGCGTCATGTCCGGCAGGTAGATCAGCACCGGGATGCGCCGCAACCGGCACGCCGCCACCACCGGCGCACAGACGTACCCGCCGGTGACCAGGCAGACCGCAGGGCGAAACTCGTCCAATAGAGCCTGGCTCTGACGGATACCTACCAGCATTTTGCCAGCATTCGTCAGAGCCGTCAACGGGTTCTTGCCGCGCAATTGGCCTGTGTCGATCCCACGATAGGCAATGCCTGCTCGTTCTACCAGGGCTTGCTCCATACCTCCATGGCTTCCGACCCAGAGCAGCGCATGGCGCTGTCTAGGGGCTGCGCTGGGCGTGTGTCCGTCTGCCGCTGCGTCCGGCGGTACGAGTTGGGCGGCTACTGCCAGCGCCGGGTAGACGTGACCGCCGGTTCCGCCACCCGAAATCAAAACGTGCATATGCGTTCCGTAGATCTGAGGATTGGCTGTTCTGCGTCGAGGAACGGGTTTCGGCGCGGCTGATGTTGAGCAGGATGCCGACGGCCCCCATCACGGTGACGAGCGAACTGCCGCCATAGGTGATAAAGGGCAGCGTGACGCCGGTCGCCGGAGCCACCGCGGTCACCACGGCGATGTTGAGAATGGCCTGCAGCACCAGCAGCGAGGTGATGCCCGTTGCCAACAGCATGCCAAACGTATCCGGCGCACGCAGCGCGGCGCGCAGCCCGCGGTAGGCCAGCAATGAGAACAGAAAAATCACCAATAATGCGCCCAACAGCCCTAGCTCCTCGCCGATGACGGCGAAAATATTGTCGCTC
>CAZYQJ010000469.1:0-4904 GCA_964649925.1 uncultured Litorilinea sp. | reverse complement strand
TACAGCCCCAACTCGATCTGGTAGCTCCCCGGCGGCGTGTCGAGTGGCAGCGTGAAGACGTGCCGGTCTTCGACCACATTACCCGGTGCCCATTCCGGCGTGGCCGGGTCGGGACGGTGGTCACTGCCGCCGAACATGGCAAAGTCTCGGTCGAGCAGGTGAACAAAGGTGGTGTAATCGTCGGCAACGGGGCCGCGCGCTTGCCAGTAGAGCGTGACCACCAGTTCGTCGCCAGGGGCAAGCCGCCGCTGGCTGAAGGTGTAGCCCGCCAGCGTCACGTTGTCGGCAAAGGCCACGTCGATGGGGTTCGGCAGATCGCCGGGCGGCGGCGTGATCGTCGTCTGGCCGAAACGCAGCGCATCGTCGACCACGGTCGCGCCGCCATCCCCCGTCGCGATGAGCGTCAGCGGCAGGCGCGGGGTGTCGGGCGCGTACGCATCATAGAGGCCGATGGCCCACTGCCCAGCATTGGGCGTGTATGCTGTCTTGGGCAGTGTCACCGTGTAGGACTCGACGTGCCGGTCGCCCGGCTGCCACTGGCTGGTCGGCGATAGCCCGCCGCCGGGCATGGTATCCAGTTGCGCCGCGACCAGCCCATCCTGGTCGACCAGATGCACAAAGACCGAGTAGTCGTGATCAACGGGCGCACGCGCCGTCCACGCCACGGTGATAGTGGTGCTTGCGCCCGGCGTCAGCGTGACGGGGTCGGCGGCGATGCCTGTGATGGCGATAACATCCCCCACCTGTGCCTCGACAGCCGTCAGGGTCGCGGGCAGCGAGGCTGCGGGTGGGATCGGGCGGTAGGCAGGCGCGAGAACCCAGGCAGGCGTCAGCGCGCTGATGGCAAAGAGGCTCCCGACCACCAGCGGGCCGAGCGTCCAGATGCGCCACCCGGCCAGTCCGAGCGCCAGCAGCAGCGCAAAGGTGGGCAGGGCCGGGAAGAAAAGTCGCCCCTGTGAGGCGGGCGAGACGCGCGTAAAGCGCACCCAGGCAATGGCAAGCAGCGCCAGCCAGATCACCAGCAGCGCACCTGCCCAACTGCGACGGTCAAGCGGGCGGCCTGCGCGCCACCAGCGCACGAACATCGGCAGCCAGCCCAGCATCACCAGGCCCGCCAGCGCACGGAAAAAGTCATAGACCCACTGCGGGTAGGGGACGGTCATCCACCCAAAGAGGCCCCAGAAAGATCGCTCCACGCTGCCCAACTCGGCCAGGACGCCGCGCCAGGAGAGCGGCTCCACGCGCAGCGGGATATTTGACTCCCACACGGCCCAGGCCAGCGGGTCGCCGTACAGGTAGGCGTTGCGGGCATACCACCACCCGCTCAGGGCCGCGGCGGGCAGGCCGATCCAGATCAGCGCGGCCGCCAGGATGCGCCAGTCGCGCCGCTGCCAGGCGATCCCCAGCACAGCCAGCCCTACCACACCCACTAACGGCAGCGCGCTCAACTTGCTGATCAACGCCAGCCCCAGCACCAAGCCTGCCAGCCCAAAGCGGCGGCGCAGCCGGGCCGGGGTCAGCGTAGATACGGGCGTCACAGCCAGGGCTGCCACCTGCCAGAGCGTGAGCGCGGCAAAGGCATTGACCGCGTTGTCATTGCTGGCCGCACCGCTGATAAAGAGGAATTGGGGGACAAACGCCAGCGCAGCCGCACCGATCAGCCCCCACCCCGGCCCCAGGATCAGCGCCACCGCGCGATAGGTCGCCCAGACCGTCACCGTGCCCAACGCCACCGAGACCAGCCGCGCCACATGCAACGCTAAAAAGGCGCCGCGCCAGGGCCAGTGCTCGTCGGCGTGGTGGATCTGGTAGTTGCGGTTGATCGGCGTGTCGGGCTGGCCGGGCGCGGCGTGTGGGTTGGCGCGGGCATAGACCGCAGGAAAATCGGACTGGTCGATCCAGACGGTGGCCGCCGCGGCCAGCAGGTAATAGAGCGGCGCTTGCGTGCCCTCCTGCTGCCAGGCTGCATCGGTGTCGGGGCCGGAGACAGGCAGCCCCTGCCCGCTGGCGATATGCTGGATCACGGCATAGTGCCAGATCTCGTCGGGCGTCTCGAACGGCGGCGTCACGACGCTGTAGGTTGCGGCCAGCAGCGCAAAGATCGCCAGCAGGATCGCCACGGGGCGCGATGGCTGTGGATGCGGCGGGCGTAGGTTCATGCGTGGCGTGCTCGTCCTCAACGACAAACGAATGATGGCGTGCTGCACCGTGACGGCGCGTGTCTAGCGTACTGAGAACGGCGACAAACGCCAAATGGATGGCCCCAGCGGTTTGCCCTGCCGCGGCGGATGGGGGTAAAGTGTGGCGCAGACATGCATCCGCCGCGCCGATTGTGTGCCCGCTTGCCGGGCCGTGTGAGGAGTGAATGATGAGCCGATCCGTTGACTTCCCCTGGTCTGTCCTGCCTGCGCCTGCGCCCGCCGACATCTGCATTGTCGGGTTGGGGCCGGGCGATTTGGGTGATCTGACCCTGGCCGCATGGCAAGCGATCTCTACCGCGCGGCGCGTCCTGGTGCGTACACGCCGCCACCCCTGCATCCCTGTGCTGGCGGATCATGTGCCGCTGGCGGACTGTGACGACCTCTATGAGACACACGCCGAGTTTGACGCCATCTACGCGGCCATCGCCGATCGTGTGCTGACCCTTGGTCGCGAGCCGGGCGGCGTGGTCTACGCGGTGCCGGGCCATCCCTGGGTGGGCGAGATCACCACACGGCTGATCTTGGATCAGGCTGCGGCGGCAGGGCTGCGTGTGCAGGTCATCGGCGGGATCAGCTTTGTCGAAGCGGTGTTGGCCGCGGTGGGGATGGACGTGATGGACGGCGGGCAGGTGGTGGATGCGATGACCCTGGCGCAGCAGCATCACCCGCGCGTGGATGTGGGGCTGCCGCTGCTGGTGGGCCAGCTGTATGCGCGCGGCGTGGCATCAGACCTCAAACTCACGCTCATGAACGCCTATCCCGCCGACCACCCTGTCACGCTGGTGCAGGCCGCAGGTACGCCGCAGCAGGCAGTTATCCCGCTGCCGCTGCATGAACTCGATCACCGCGACGACCTCGACCATCTGACCAGCCTCTATGTGCCGCCCCTGGCGCGCGGCAGTTTTACCGACCTGCAAGAGATCGTGGCGCATCTGCGCGCGCCCGAAGGCTGCCCCTGGGATCGCGAACAGACGCTTGAGTCGCTGCGTCAAGACCTGCTGGGCGAGTGCGCCGAGGTGCTGGAGGCCATCGACGCCGAGGCGGATGGCGACGACAACAGCGCCCACATCGCCGAGGAACTGGGCGACCTCTATCTGGTGGCGACGATGTTGGTGCAGATCGCAACCGAGGAGGGCCGTTTCCGTCTGGCCGACGTGATGCAGGCCATTGTCACCAAACTGATCCGCCGCCACCCGCACGTCTTTGGCGATGTCAGTGTGGAGAATGTGGACCAGGTGCTGCGCAACTGGGACGACATCAAAGCGGCGGAGAAGGCAGCCAAAGGAGAGAGCGCTGCCGATCCGCTGGCAGGGGTACCGGCGCATCTGCCCGCGCTGGAGAAGGCGCGCGTGCTGCAATCGAAGGCGCACAAAGCAGGCCTGATCGACCGCACTGCCCTGGCCCAATCGCGCCCCGACCTGGCGCACCTGCTGGGCGACGCGCCCGATGCCGAAACCGTGGGCGCGCTGCTGTGGACGCTGGTGGCGCTAGCCCACCGCCACGATATCAACGCCGAGGACGCCCTGCGCAGCTATGCCGTGGCGTTTCGGAAAGGGGTCGGCAGTAGGCAGGTGGGCAGATAGGGAGATAGGCAGATAGGGAGTAGGGATAGAACTACGGTCCCGCTTCGTGAACAGAGAAGGATCACTTCGGCTCTGCTTCCGCCCCAACCTGCCCACCTGCTCAGCGCCAGCCCCCGGCCATACTCTGCCCCAGCGCGCCCACGATTCCCAGCAGGATGATCAGGGCGCTAGACCAGGCGATGCGGCGGATGAGAGGACGGTTCTGCGACTGGATTACCAACGGCATACTGACCATCACACTGGTCAGCGAGGCGATGACAGCGCACACCCCCGCTACGGCAGGCGAGATCAACGCCTTGGAGCTTAACCCGGCCACCGCCGCCACGGTGCTGGCGCTCGAAAAGAGACCCCCAAACAGGCTCACCACATAGATGCCGATATGGCCAAAGGCGCGTTGAGCCAGCGCGCCCGCCAGTTGAATGAGCAGGAGGATCGCGCCGAACTTCAACGCCGTGCCCAGCGAAAAGGGAGATTCAAGATGCAGGATGGGCGCATCCCCTGACGCCATAGGCTGTGGACGGCGAAAGCCAAACGCCAGCCCCACACAGGTCGCCAGCATCAGTACCAGGGTGGGCAGCGCCAGCCGAAAGGCGACGGGCGCGAGGATCGCCAGCAAGACGCCGTTGCGAATTACCATGGCCGCCGAGGCCAATAGGATGCCGCGGTAGGCTACGGCCAACATTTGCCCCTGTGTCTCGCGCACGCGCAGCGCCAGTTCCCCCACCGCCACGCTGCTGTTCACCAACCCGCCAAAGAAGCCGGTCAATTCGATGCCGCGTGCGCCATAAAGCTTTAACAGGATGTAATTGACAAAGCCCAACCCTGCGATCAGGATGATCGTCACCAGCACCTCGCGCGGGGCAAAGATCTCCCAGGGGTCTACTGTGCCTTCGGGTAGGGCAGGGTAGATCACCAGCGCCAAAATGGCGAGCAAGATCGCCGAGCGCAGTTCCACGTCTTTTAGCCCGATACTAAAGCCAGCCAGCGGCTCCTTCCAGGTGAGGAGCGCACTTGTCATCACGGCCACGGCGGCAGGCGTCAAGGTGTGCCCTTGCCCGCACAAGATGCCTGCAAACCCGACCACCAGAAACGCCGCCGAGGTCGTCAGTTCGGTACTGTG
>CAZYQJ010000468.1:0-4904 GCA_964649925.1 uncultured Litorilinea sp. | reverse complement strand
TGACGATCTGGATAGCGCCATCATGCGCGGCAAGGTAGCCCCCTATTTTGGGACACAGTCGGCCATCGATGTGAACTTTGATGGGCGGCTCATCCCTTTCCCCGAACAGTTGGCGGAATTGCTTGAACAGTGGCAGACCATCCCGACACTCACTCGCCCGGAGAACCTTCAGATCATCCGGCGTGGGATCCAGTACGGCAATGACCGCGCGGCGTTTCAAGCCCTGGAAACCTTGGCGACCCAGAACTATGGGTTTGCGCTCTTTCAAGCCATAGAACAGGCAAAACGGGAACTCTCGCAGCAGCGAGCGTCCACGATTCAACTGCAACTGGCGGAGATGCCTCTGGCGGTCGAGCTAATGCGTGCGGAATTTGATGGTTTGATCGCGCATGAACGAGCCGAGGTGCGGCGCGGCATCCGGGAAGCCATTGCCGCGGCAGGGCTAGAACCTGAACAGATTGAGGTAGTGGTGGCGACAGGCGGCTCGTCTGCCATCCCTGCATTCCAGGCGCTATTGCGGCAGGAACTTCCTGACGCCAAGATAGCGGTCTCCGATCTGTTTGGCTCGGTGACGGGCGGGTTGGCGATTCAGGCGCATCAACACCAACGGGCATCCGCCTAGTGGCACGGATGCGTATCACGGTTTTTCCGTAGTTCATCGCCACTGACTTACGCTTTGGCCCAGTCTCACAAAGCTGGAGTTTGTTCACCTACACGCCCTATCGGCCCGGTTTGGGTGCCAAAGACCACCCGCAGCGCAGGCAAACTGAGAAATGATGCGCTCAACTCAGGTGTAGGCGTGTGGGCTGCAATGCCTTCCACACTGGCGATTTCATTTTGCCCAGGCGGGACGAGGCAGCGGGATGAGCCAACTAGCGCCTGACAAGCGCAGCGCGTAGACGGTAGAGCGGCAACGTCACATGGCGGAGCCGCTCTATGACGCTGGTCAGGCAAGTGCGTTCAGGCTGCGATAGTGGAGGCGGTGTAGACGCTGCCAACCACGGATGATGGCACGTACGCCAAGGATCGCGTGGGCGTGGAAACTGTCGCAGAATCCCGCCAGCCCTCGCCTAGCAGTCGAACACCGACCAGCAGATGTCGTTGCGCAGTCGCTGATCGTCCAGCACCAGGTCGCGGATCGCTTCGGGCAACTGCTCCCGCTGCCACTGGCATTCGCGCCGCCCAGCCGCCTCGCCCTCTCCCTTGGGCGCAGCGGCCTGCACAGCCTTGATGGCGTAGGCCGCTGCCCCGAGTTCGTGGGCGGCCACATGCGCCACTGCCGCCGCTTGCGCGGCTGCATACGCAGCGTAGCGCGGGGCGCCACGCAAATCTCTAGCCGCGGCGTTGGCGTGGCCCGCGGCTGTACGCGCCTGCGTCATCGTCATCTCCCCGCGCACCCACGCCCGTGCCGCTTCGATAGCGCGCCGCGGGCGGTCGTCGTGGGGGCGTACTGCCTCAAACAAGGGCAGTACATGCTCTGCGCAAGCGGCGGCCCACAGCGCAAGCAGGTGATGGTCAGCGTCTTGGAGGGTGCCGCCGCGGCGCAGTGTGATGAACCTCGGGTCTCGTTGCTTGGGTAAGATCATATCTTCGTTGCTACGTGTTTCTGCTGCCCAACCTAGGTTAAACCGAATTGGCTATCACTGCGTGTCGTGATTATCGCCATTTTCTGCTCCTCGTCAATCAAACCTGGACGCCCCTCTTCATTTCCGCCAGCCGACCTGGCTTGGAGTGCGTTTTCACCCGTTCTGCCCGTTCTGCGACGGATGGGGACAAAAACGAGTTCACTCACTTTTCGGTCTCTTGATACAATGAAAATAAACGAAATGAGAGACCCCCATGCCGCCGTTGTTACGCACGAAAATCCAACTGCCGCCGATCCGTACACACTATATCAGCCGCGCCCGGTTGACAGCACGGCTGCGTAGCGGGGTAGAGCCTGATGCACGCGTAACGCTGGTCTCAGCACCGGCTGGATTTGGGAAGTCATCCTGTCTGATCGAGTGGGCCCATCAACTGCAACACGAAGGCGCGCTGGTTGCCTGGTACGCACTCGACGAGCACGACAATGATCCGGCGCGGTTTGCCGCTTATCTCCTCGGCGCATTTCACGCAACCACCCGCCTCACTTCATCCCTCCCAAGCGCCAGCGACCGAATAGGGCTTCAAGAGGCCATCAGCAGTATCCTAAACGCTGCCATCGAACATGATGGCCTTATTGTCCTGATCCTGGATGACTATCATTTGATTTCAGAGCCGCTCATTCATGACGCCGTGAGCTTGATGGCAGCGCACCTTCCGGCGAACCTCAAACTTGCCATAGGTACGCGTGCTGACCCGCCTCTGCAGTTGGCGAGACAGCGAGCGCGCGGCACGCTGACGGAGGTGCGCCTCGCCGATTTGCGTTTCCGCCCCGAGGAGATGGCGCTCTGGCTAGAGTCAGTGCTGGGTTGGATACCCTCAGCGCATCTTCTCGAGCAGATTGGCACGTTGACGGAGGGGTGGGCCGCGGCCCTCGCCCTGCTGATGATGAGCCAACCACATCTGGATGAACAGGGACTTGAAAGCCAGCTTACCCGGTACTCGCAGTCTCAGCGCCATATCTTTGACTACTTCGCAGAGGAGATCTTCGAGCAGCAGCCAACCCCGATCCAGGATTTTCTCCTGGATACCTGTGTGCTGAACTGGCTGCAGCCTGATCTGTGTGCTGCCATGACAGGCAGGCGCGATGCGACGCTGCTGCTCAACCACCTGGCTGCTAACAGTCTCTTTGTCATCCCGCTGTCGGATGTAGACCCTATCTACCGCTACCACCATCTGTTTGAGCAGTTCCTCCGCCAACTGCTTGAAATGAGCGATCCGGCGCGTTATCTTGAGAAGCATCGTCAGGCGGCTGAGTGGCATAGTGCGCACGACAACGTTGTCGAGGCGGTACAGCATGCGCTGGCTTTAGAGGATTTGGCGTATGCAGCCGATCTTATCGAAGGGCGCGCGTGGGCGCTGCTGACGTCACGCGGGGAGATCGCGACCATCGTCAACTGGTTGCCACAGTTCCCAGAGATCGTGCTGCGCCAGCATCCCAGACTTTGCCTCTATTTCTCACGCGCGCTCTACCTCACTGGCAACCTGGAACGTTCGGCGCAGTACGTTCGCCTCGCAAGCGCTGCCCTGGATCAAGGCGAAACGGACACCAGCGGATGGCAGGCATTGAAGGCGATTGCCGCTAACTATCAGGCGACGCTCGCGGCCTATCAGGGGGATATCCCTGCCGGTCGCACCTGGATTCAACAAGCCATTGCGCTGCGCGATGCGGTGGATGACCTGGATCGCGCCCGTATTGCCAATACCGATGCGTACCTGCATTACCTCGCAGGCAATGTCTGGGAGGCACGCCGCGCCTATCGCGCTGCCCTTGAGATAGCCCAGCAGATCGACCATCATTATTTGCGCCTGGACGCCCACTCTTATTTAGCGCAGATCGATCTGCAGGCGGGAGATCTAGGAGCCGTCAAGGAACGCTGCGAGGCAGTTCTGGCCCAGGAGCCAAACCGCATCGGCCCGCTGAGTACGCTCATGCTGCCATTGGCACAGGTGCTTTATGAGCAGAACCAGTTGATGGAGGCGGAGGCCATGCTGCGCGAGGCGATCTCGCTCGCCCGCCAAGCCCATATCCCCGATGTGCTGTGGCCAGCCCATGTTTCTCTGGCTGACAAACTGTTGTCCCGTGGTGAAGCGGCGGAAGCCGAACTCCATATGGTTCAGGCCCGCAGCATCGTGGCTGGCTATCGCAGTCCGCTGATCGCGTCCTTTCTGGATGCAGCCCAGGCGCGCCTCGACCTTCGCGCCGGTAGGATACAGAGCGCCGCAGACTGGGCTGCATCCTATCAGCAGACGCAGGGGGTGAGCTATCACCGGGACTATGAGGACCTCACGCTGGCGTGTGTCCTGTTGGCACAAGGCCATTATGATCCTGCAGCCGCGCTGCTGGCACGACTCATCGAAGGCGCGCAACACGCTGGACGCATCAGCAGTGTCATTACCGGCGAGATCCTGCGGGCGCTAGTATGGCAGACAACGGGCAAACTGGACGCGGCCCTGGCGGCGTGCGAGCGGGCGCTGCACCTGGCCCAACCGCGCGGGTATATACGGTCATTTCTGGATATGGGACAGCCTGTCATGCGGCTGCTTCAGCGCGCAGTTGACCGGGGTCCTGTCTCCGCTTATGCTAGGCGTCTGCTGGACGCAGCATCCCAGACCGGGGATGGGCAGCGTCTCGAGTTTCCGATGTTTGCCGGTAGCCTTGGGCTTGCCCCTCCTGATGAACTCGACGAGGCGACAGGCGACCACGCCAAGATGCCGAACGCACAGGCGGATGGCTTGAGCGAACAAGAGCACAACGTACTGCGTCTGATCTGCGCGGGGATGTCCAACCAAGAAATTGCAGATGAACTGGTGATCACGCTCGGCACAGCCAAGTGGCACGTCCATAACGTGCTGCAGAAACTAGAGGTGCGCAACCGGAGCCAGGCCATCTTGCGTGCGCGTGAGCTTGGCCTCGTGTAACCTAGGGCGACGATTACCGCGCTTGTTCCGCCCTATCCTCACCGTCCCCTCTCGTTCTTCGCCCTATCTCACCACCGCCCGCAAAACCTACCCATATCCCCTATCTTCCGATAGGCGACAACGTATCCTGCCTCCGCTACCCTGAGGGTGAATCGACAACTGACGGATGACGCCGCCCGACGCGTAGCGGCGTCTGCTTGAAGGGCGCAGGCTGTCATGCCAGCTTCACTGTACATGACCGGGCCACGGAGGTCGTGGCGATGAACAAGCACCTGGAACGACGTATTGAGGCATACCTTGCCCTCTACGACAGCGCAATCCTGGCGACATGTGGGGCAGCA
>CAZYQJ010000467.1:0-4907 GCA_964649925.1 uncultured Litorilinea sp. | reverse complement strand
GGCGGATGTCCCCCTGCACATACGGCAGGGTGGCCCCTTCAGGCTTGCCGCGAATAGCCTTCGCCAGCGGCGTGGTCTCGGCCAGCAGACCGCTCTCAAAGTCGGCGGCCTCCTCCGTCACCAGGTCAAAGGCCATGCGCTCTGTCTCGCCCCGTTCGTCGATCAACTCAACTTCTATATAACAGCCCAGCCCCACACGGGCGGGTTGCGCTTTCGCCATCATTATCGATCCTTTCACACAACTCCTTTCGACGTGTTGCTTGGGTGTAGTCCGGCCAGTGATTCTGTCACTGACCGCAAACTATTGCCCTTAGCCTAGCGCCATAGTACACTTTAGGCAAAGCAACCTCCATCCCTTTCTAGTTTACCACCCTTTGCAGAGGGGCTTGTCGAAGGAAACATCATGCAATTAGCCAAACGACTTCAACAGCTAGGCACGGAGACCGCGTTCGCCGTTTCGGGCGCGGCGGCTGCTTGGGCAGCCAAAGGCCACCGCGTCTACCCGTTTCATCTGGGCGATATCAACCTTCCCACGCCGGACAACATTGTAGAAGCCGCGTTCAAGGCGATCCGCGATGGCTATACCGGCTATTGCCCAGGGCCGGGCATCCCCGAACTGCGCGAGGTCATCGCCGAGGATGTAGGCCGCAAGCGCGGGGTGCACTACACCGCGGCCAATGTCTCGGTGCAGCCGGGCGGCAAGCCGGTGATCGGCAAGTTCATCGCCGCGGTGATGAACCCCGGCGACGAGGTACTCTATCCCAACCCAGGGTATCCCATCTACGAATCGCAGATCGACTACTATGATGGCGTGGCTGTGCCCTATGGGTTTGTGGAGACGGAAAACGGTTTTGTGCTTGATATGGACCGCATCCGCAATGCCATCACCCCGCGCACGCGCGTGCTGATCTACAACAACTATCACAACCCCACCAGCGCGCAATCCGACCGCGCCGAGATGGAAGAACTGGCGCGGCTGGCGGTTGAGCATGACCTGTGGGTGTTGAGTGATGACGCCTATTATGAGATGCGCTACTGCGGCGAACCGCTATCCATCGTAAACCTGCCGGGGATGCAGGAGCGCACGGTCATCCTGTATACCTGCTCCAAGCGGTTTGCCATGACCGGCTGGCGCTGCGGCGCGGCCATCGGCCCGGAAGAGGTGATCACGGCAATCAGCCAGTTCAACACCAACATCGAGTCGTGTACGACTCACTTTATCCAGCACGCCATGGTCGAGGCGATCCCCGGCGACACATCCGGGCCGGATGCCATCCTGGACGAACTGCGCCGCCGCCGCGATGCTGCCGTGGCAGGACTCAACGCCATCGACGGCATCTCCGTCCCCACACCGCAAAGCACCTTCTACGTCTATCCCAACGTGACGAAGATCATGCAGCGCAAGGGCTTCACCGACGTGAACGAGTTGATGGTCGCTTCGTTGGAGAACACTGACGTATCGTTCTGTACACGCCATCACTTCAGCCGCCCCTCGGCGGATGAGACCGAATACTACATTCGCCTGGCCTATTCGGGCATCGACGTGGAATCGATCCAGGAAGGGCTGGCCAGGCTCAAGGACTACTGGGAAGCCTAACGATGCAGACAGTACCATTTGCCAATACGGGTGAACTTGTCTCCGAGATGTGCCTGGGGACGATGATGTTCGGCGGGCGTTGTGATGAAGCCGAATCGGATCGCGTGCTGGGCGCGGCGTTGGATCAAGGGGTCACTTTTGTCGACACCGCGGCCATGTACGGCGACGGGCTGACCGAGGAAATCCTGGGGCGGATCATGCGCGGCCGCCGCGACCAGATCTTTCTCGCCACCAAAGTTCACAAGGGCGTGGACGCAGCCAGCATCCTGAGCAGCATCGACGAAAGCCTGGCCCGGCTCCAGACCGACCGTGTGGACCTCTATCTGATCCACTGGCCGGTGCAGGGGATGCGCCCCGCGGAGATGATGGAAGCGTTGGCGCAGGTGGTCGCGCAGGGCAAGGCGCGCTACGTGGGCTGCTGTAACTATCCGGCCTGGCTGCTGGCGCATTCCAACGCCATCGCCGCCGAAAACGGGTGGCCCAAACTGGTCTGCAACCAGATCGCCTACAACATCATCGAGCGCGGCGTGGAGGTGGAGATTCTGCCCCAGGCGATGGCCGATCAGATCGCCATCACCGCCTACCGCTCACTGGCGCAAGGGTTGCTGACCGGCAAGTACCGCTGGGGGCAGCCCCTGCCGGAGAACACGCGCGGCCAGACCAGCGCCCAGATCATCACCTGGCTGTCGCAGTATGGCGAGAGCGTGGACCGCTTTATCCGCTTTGCCGAGGAACGGGGCATCAGCCCGGTGCAGTTGGCGATCGCATGGGTGCGCTATTCGCCCGCGGTCACGTCGCCGATTGTGGGCGTCAGTTCGCTGTCACAGCTTCAGGCGAGCATCGACGCATTCAACTATGACCTGAGCGACGAAGACTACGCCGCGCTGACCGCGCTCTTCGACACCGAGGTGAAGGAAGAAGGCTTGCAGCGCTTCCCGGGGCTGAAGTACAACTTCCCGCGCCTGCGCCGCAACCTGGCGCTGCTGGGGGAGTAGTCCTCTGGGTATGCCGGTCAGCCAATCGTAGGTGCGGTTTGCTAGCCGCCGTGGTGGTCACGTCCGCTCAAGTTGGCTTGAGCGGACGTTGTTGTTTGGGCTAGCCTTTGAGGGCCGGGCGGCGGCCGGCTCACCTACCGCAAATGTTCGGACGCAGGGCGCAGGGCAATGGCCCCGGCGTTTTGCGGAAACTTTGGCGTCTTGTTGGCGAAGAAGGTGCGGATCACCTCCATATCGGCATGGATATCGCCGGTGGGCATAAACGACGCGCCGATCCCGGCCATGCGTCGTTTATAGTCCACGTAACCGAGCGCAATCGGCACCTGCGCGCCCAGGGCGATGTAGTAGAACCCGGTGCGCCAGTAGGGGGTTTTGCCGCGCGTGCCTTCCGGGGTGATCACCAGGATCAGTTCATCGCGCACAGTGAAGTGTTCAACCATCTGCTGCACGTAGTTGTGGCGCGAGCGGCGGTCTACGGGAAAACCGCCCAGGCGGCGCATGATCCAGCCCATCGGCCCGCGGAAGAGCGCATCCTTACCGATCCAGTGAATGCGAATCCCCATGGCCCAGGTCGCCAGCAAGGCGAGGATAAAGTCCCAATTGCTGGTGTGGAATGCGCCCACAAGGACATACTTGGGAGAGGCGGGCAGGTTGACCTCGACAGTCCAGCCTACCAATCTCAGGATCAAACGCGAGAGGGCTTGCAGCGGGTTGCGTGACGAATCGGGATACATAACGTGGCCAATCCTCTTATCGAACCAGGTGAAATCTCCTCTCCGGCACAGCCTGGGCCGGATTTGGCACTATCATACCTTGGCCTGGCGTTGTCACGCTAGCCAGCCGCATGCGCCGCGGGACCGTCCAGCATCAAGCCGTCCAGCATCTCCCGCGTGACGAGCCTGGGGCCATGACCGGGGAACAGATAGGCGGGCCGCAAACGGCGCAGCGTTCTCAGCCCAGCCGCAACCCCACCCCAGTTTTGGGCATAGGAGCGTTGAATGTGCGCCCGGCCGTTGGTGGAGATCAAATCGCCCACAAACGCAAACCGATCCTGAACCAGCAGGGTACAGGATCCGGGCGTGTGCCCTGGCGTATGGACGACCTGCGCCGCCAGCCCGAACGCCTCAGGCAGATCGCCTTCATCCAATATGAGGTCCGGTTCGGTCGGTTCTACACACACCAACGGCTCGATCAGGGGCAGCGTCTTCTGTGTCCAGGTCCAATCGCGCACACAGCCAAGCCGGGTACGGCCTGCCGCCATGTCGTCGGCATCGGCACGATGGACGGCAATGGGTGCGCCCGTGGCGCGGCGTAGGGCCGCTGCACCCCCATAGTGATCCACATGGGCGTGGGTAATCAGGATCAGCCGCAGGTCATCGCGGCCTAGTTCGGCCAACCGCGCCAGAATCACTTCTTCTGACAGCGGTAGGCCAGCATCCACCAAGACCATCCCCTGGCGGGTCTCCAGCAAATAGGCATTGCTCACGCCGAGGTCAAAGCGGTGGACGCGCAGCGAGGGTGTGACCTGCATCGGCGAATCGGGCAGCAGGGTCGATAACTCTGAGGCCGGTGTGCGTGCCCCCGTCTCGGCCAAGCGCAGCAAGATCGGCGTCATCCGGCTCCACCCGCGCCACAACCATGCCCGCGGCATAGGTGCGCTGGACGGCTCTTTGTCTCTTGAAATCACACGACAACCTCCATGGACGGCTCTCGAAAAACCTCCGCCCTATAGTATACGATCCGGCTGCAAATTGTATGGATGCTAGATGCAAATCAAGCGCAGTTCGGTATTAAACAGCGGATGATAGATCGTGATGATCCCCTATGACTGTTATTGTTGCCTTGCGTTGATGTTGGCGGCGAGTTGCACGGTTGGGGGGATTCGTGCACAATGGGTGGGCCGCGAATTCAGATTCAACATGTGAGGTCGCCGGTTGCCGGGTTGCGTCCAGCCAAGGAACCCCTTTAGCCGCGCTTCCCTGTTGGCAGGCTAGGCTTTGGGTGCGGCAAGACGGCAATGCACCTGCGTCGATTGGGAAACATGATCAAAGAGGACAATATCTTGTGAGCAAAAGTGTACACACGCCGGCAGGCGACTTTTCAGGCTGGCGCGCCCTGGTGGCGCAATATCAACAGCCGGACCTACGGACCGCGATCTGGCAGATCGCCAACTCGTTTGGGGGAATGATCCTGTGCTGGGTACTGATGTATTTCAGCCTCAACGTAGGTTACTGGCTGACGCTGCTGCTGGCGTTTCCGGCAGCGGGCTTTCTGGTCCGCATCTTTATCATCCAGCATGACTGTGGTCACGGGTC
>CAZYQJ010000466.1:0-4908 GCA_964649925.1 uncultured Litorilinea sp. | reverse complement strand
CTAATCATATCTATGTGGGTGCTGGTGGGTTGCGTGCCCGTTTCTCTCCCCACAGTGACGCCTGAGCCGGAAACGGAATCCGAAAGCGGCACGGTCCCGACCGCCGAAATGGAAGCGGAAGAGACGGTCACGCCGGGCGAAGAAACCGCCGATCTGACCCCAGAACCGGACGAGGAAGCGGCTGATCTCACCCCGGAACCGGAAGAAGAGATGGATGCCGCAGAGACCCCGACGCCTAGCGCCGAGGAAGAGGCGGAGGAAGAGACCGAAGAAGGCGCAGCCGATGCCACGCCGGAGGCAGAAGAGGAAAGCTCAGGCGGCGGCAGCGCGTCATCAGGCGGGGGGCTAGACTTCGCGGCCATCTTCCCGGCCGGATTCGAGGCGGAAACCGACATGTTGCTGTTTAACTGCGGCAGTTGTCATTCATGGGTGTGCGCCGTGATCGAACAGCGCCCGGAGACCCACTGGAACACCGTGCAGGCCACCCACCGCGATCGTGTCTCCGGCCTGACCGACAGCGATTTCGAGCAGTTGTTCGCCTTCCTCAAGGAAAACTTTAACGACCAGCAACCGGAGCCGGAGTTGCCCCCAGCGCTGCGGAGTCTGGGCTGCACCACACAGTGAGCCGCATCTGCAAGGCTGATTCGGGATCGTTCGAGATCAGGGTGCGCTATGCTCTTTAATTCGTTCGCTTTTCTCTGCTTCTTTGCGGTGGTCGCCGCTGTCTATTACGGGCTGCCGTCCAGATTTCGCTGGCCCTTGCTCTTGGCAGCCAGCCTGTTCTTCTACGCGACGTTCCACCTGGGCTATGTCCTGCTGCTCCTGGTTGTGACGCTGGCGGCCTACCTGCTGGCCCGCGCCGTAGAGGATGCAGACGCGGTGGACCGCAAACGGTTGTATCTGGTGACGGGGGTGCTGGTGTCGCTGGCACCCCTCGTCGTGCTCAAATATTTCAACTTTGTGGCCGAATCCATTGAGGCGGCCTGGCTGAGTTTTCAACCGGGAGGGGCAGCCCCATTCCTGCCGCGGCTGGCCTTTCTGCTGCCCGCCGGTCTCTCGTTCTACACCTTCTCCTGTGTCAGCTACCTGGTGGATGTCTACCGGCAGAAGGTCCCGGCGGAGCGGCATCTGGGCTATATGGCGCTCTACGTCGCGTTCTTCCCCAAACTGCTGGCTGGCCCTATCGAACGAGCAGGCCCGTTTCTGGCACAGATCCGGGGCAACGTACGCTTCACGCCCGAACTGGTGACGCCGGGGCTGCAGCTGATCTTGTGGGGACTTTTCAAAAAGGTGGTCATCGCGGATCGCCTGGCTGAGTTGGTCGATGCCACCTATGCAACGCCTGACTTCGCCTCCCCGGTCGCGCTGGTGATCGCCACGTACTTTTACGCCTTCCAGATCTACTGCGATTTCTCCGGGTATTCGGATATCGCCATCGGTGCGGCGCGCGTCCTCGGCATCGACCTGATGGAGAACTTCCGCCGCCCCTACTTCGCCCGATCCGTGCCGGAATTCTGGAGCAAAAACCGCTGGCACATTTCTCTGGGTTTGTGGTTCCGAGACTACCTCTATATCCCCCTGGGGGGCAGCCGGGTGCCGCTGCCGCGCTTTATCCTCAATATCCTGGCTGTCTATATGGTCAGCGGGTTGTGGCACGGTGCAGCCTGGACGTTTGTGATCTGGGGCGCGCTCAACGGCTTCTTCCACCTGGCGACGATGGCCACCAGTTATCTAAAACGCAAGGTCGCGGGCGGTCTCCAGCTACCTGCCGCATTGGGAACGGCGTTGAGCATCCTGGTCACGTTCCACCTGATCCTGATCACCTGGATCTTTTTCCGGGCCGCATCGGTGGCGGATGCCTTTACGGTCATCACGCGCGTGGCGGATGCGCTGCCCCAACTGCCCAGCCTGTTCATGGCCTACGCCTATACCAGCGAGATCGCCCTCGCCGCCGGTCTGATCGCCTTCCTGCTCATCATCGAAGCCCTGGACGAATGGCGATTGTTCTGGCGCAAATTCGAGGCGCGGCCTGTCTATATGCGCTGGGCCTTCTATTACGTACTCCTGATGGGCCTGGTCGTGTTTGGCCTGTGGGGACAGGAACAGTTTGTCTACATGCAGTTCTAGGTTGCAGTCCGATAGTCCGAAGCCTGTGAGGTAAGTTCAGATGCCCTTGGAGCCAAGCACATCGCCCGCGGCCCGCAGTTTTCAACCGGCCATCTCCACCCCAGCCGAGGGATATGTCGCCGAGGAACCAACACCAACCGGCGTTCGCCCATCGGCCCCTGCCGACGCCCAGGCACTACGCCGCTTTCTCCGGCACGGTCTCTGGTTTGTCCTAATAGGGGTTTTGATCTACGCGGTGATCTATCTCGTCTCGGCGCAAGCGGTGGCGCGCTCGACGGTACGCAACCGTTTCTTCCTGATCCATACCGCGCCCGCCACGCGCTATGATCACGTCATCCTCGGCGCGTCCCGTGCCGCGGTTTTTGACTATGCCGACATGAACGCGCAGCTAGAGGCGATGACCGGGAGCAAGATCCTCAACCTCTCCATCGTCGGCGGCGGCGTTGTGCCCAACCGCTTACTGCTGGATTACTTCCTGACCCGGCATGAAACCGATCACATCGTTTACTTTGTCGATTCGTTTGCGTTTTACTCAAGCGAATGGAACGAAGACCGGCTGCAAGATGTCGCCCTCTACCAGCGCGCCCCGATTGACCTGAACCTGGCCCGGCTCATGCTGGCGCAGCCGTCCACCCGAGCCATGGTTCCAGGCTATCTGCTGGGCTTCTACAAGATCAACAATTCGGAATGGTTCAAATCAGACATCTCCGAAGAGGAAGCCACGCGCTTTGATAAGAGCTACCGGCCCATCCCCCAAATCGACCGGCAGCGGATGGAGTACCTCTATCCGGGCCCGGTCGAACCGGCCACCTACCAGCGATATCTCAGCGAGTTTGAGGAACTGCTGCGCGAGCTGACGGCGCAGGGGATCCGGGTGACCCTTGTCAAGCCGCCGCTGCCGCCGCGCGTGGTGGAAATGCTGCCCGACGAGGCCCGGTTCGATGCCGACATCCAGCAGCTTGCCCAGCAGTACGGGGCTGAATTCCACGACTTCTCACTCGTCAGCAATGACCCGGAGTTCTTCTTCAACACAGACCACCTGAACCAGACCGGGGTGCTGAACTTCTACGAGCATCACTTCAAGGAATTGCTGGCGGCCCCTGCCAATTGACCGCGCCCATCCCCATTGCGGTGAGGTGACCGGCTTTATTACTCTTGTACCTTTGTGGAACGTAGCGGGCCAGGGAAAACTCTAGGCCGGTCACCTCACCGTTTGCAAGCCCCCTTCAAGGGCGTTGCTGTTTTAACCCGGTATCTTTCTGGCGGCACATCCCTACCGCCACACGTCCACCGACACCGTCTTGCCGTAGTTGCACCCCATGATGCGCCAGTAGCCGTTGGTCTCGCCGCCCACAACCAGCACATGGATCAGGTTGCGCGGGAAGATGCGGATCAACTCATCCTCGTCCGCTTGCAGCATCGTCGCATACGGCTCCACCCCGTTGAGCGCCCGCGGATGGATATAGTTCTGGACCAGTTGATAGTCCCAATAGACGCCCGCCGGAAGCGTGGCGTTTTCATGGATCCAGTCGATCAGCTTCTCCTTGGTGTCAAAGCCGCCCCGTTCGACAAAGAGCCGCGCCGTGATCGGGTCCAAGATCAACGTGGGTGGGACATGCGGGTTCATGCCGCGCAGCAGGTTCCGCACATGATCCTGCCAGTGGCGTTCACGCAGGCCCAACAGAAACGACGTAGATCGACAGCCGGAAAAGACGCTGACCGCGCTCTCGGCGCGCCGGAATCCATGTTGGACGTGGAACGGGACCCACGGGCTGCGCTCCTCGTTCTCGGCAAAGGTCAGGCTGTTGTAGGCGTAGTTGTTGCCCTGCGACCCCAGGTAGGTCACGCCCGGCACGGATCCGCCCTGTAGGTTCTGCGAGAGCAACCCATAGGCGCGGCCAATCGTGGCGTTGGCGTGGTTATACGGCCCCAGCGCACCGATGCCCCAATTCATCCCGATCTCATGCCGGATCGGGCCGTTGACGACCGCCATCGAGGCCGCCGAACTCGTCGTGCTGCCGCGGGCCGATACTTCCGTCGCTGCCAGGGCCAGGATCACGGGGAAGTATTCAGGCCGCGCCCCTGCCATCACTGCGTTGACCGCCACCTTTTCTACGGTATAGGCCCAGGCTTCGCGCGTTGAGGTAGGCCGCATCCGGCCCACCACCTCGTCCGGATCATGGCTGGTCGCGGCCAGCATGGCGGCCACTCGCTCCTCGGTCGGCAGGATGATAGGGAGTTGGTCAGTCCACCGGTTCTCCAAAAAGAGTTGGTGCAGATTCTCTTCCGTGTCCGCATCCACCCAGCGCGGGGTCGAACGGCTGAAGGACATCTGCCGGGTCTCTTCTTCGGTGAGCGGTTTGGTGAGGGCGTCAAAGACTTCCTGCATAAACGGGCGGCCTGTCACCGCATCCGGCCCTTCGATATAGGCACGCAGTTTGGCAGGAGATTGGCCCATTACGGGCTGGGGTACAAAGACGTGGCGCAGATGGGGAAGCCCCTGCTGCAGCGATGAGGCGCGTACCAGGGGTTCAAAAACACTGGTCTGGACGGAGGCAGTGGGTACTCCGTACTCGGTTTCCAGGATAATGCATTGGTCGGCGACCGCCGGCGCGCAGGTGCTTCAATGGCCGACGGCGACAACAGCCGCGTCGCCTTTCTCCTGGATCTCGCGATACAGCGGCTCATCGCGCTCGGTGTAGACCCCCGACTTGCGCCGCACTTCCACATGCACTTCGGGGCAATGTTCGGCCATCCAGTCGGCGATCTGGGCGATCAGGA
>CAZYQJ010000465.1:0-4913 GCA_964649925.1 uncultured Litorilinea sp. | reverse complement strand
AAATACCATCACGACACCGTCGGCTATAACCGGCGTCTGGACACGATCCAGGCCGCGGCCCTGCGCGTCAAACTGCGCTATCTGGATGCCTGAAACGCAGCGCGCCGCCGCCACGCCGCACAGTACACCGAATTGCTGGCCGGTTGCGACGTGGTGACCCCGGTGGAACCAGCGGATATGTACTCCGTCTATCACCTCTACGTCATCCGCTGCCGCCAGCGTGATGCACTCCAGACCAATCTAGGCGAGCGCGGCATTGCGACGGGCATCCATTATCCGATCCCGCTCCACCAGCAGCGCGCCTTTGCCTTTTTCGGATACAACGCAGGGGATTTCCCCGTCACCGAGCAATATGCAGGTGAAATCCTCTCGCTGCCCATGTACCCGGAACTGACGCCGCACCTGATCGATTCAACCGTGTCAGCAATCCGCGACTTTATGACCGTTAACAGCGCCGATGTCTCATAACAACGCCTGGGTCGGAGACCTGTTGCGCCGCCCACTCTGGATCACCCAGCACAACCGCCGTGTTTCTATACCCTGACTAGACCTGCTTGCCGCCGTGACTGCGGTGGCTGTGGGTCTGATCCTGGGTCTCTATGCCTCGGCGTCGGGCACACTGACACCGCTGGAATTTGGGGTCTTCACCTTCTTTTTGATGATCCCCTTTGGCATCATCATCGCCGCTCGGCTCATGGGCAGCCTTCGTAAACTGTTGGTCGTTACCTTGCTGGGGGATTTGGCGTTGGGTATAGACCTACACCTCTTTTACCAGCAGTCGGCTGCCGACCTGAGCGGCATCGGGGGGTTGAACATCTCCATTGTAACGCTCTCGCTCGTCGCCCTGTATGGATGGTGGGTGCTGGAGCAATTCACGGGCCGCGCACACCTGCCCATCCGTGAATTGCTGCGGACAAGCAAACCGCTGGCCTTCCATCTGGGCTTCGTCCTCCTTTCGCTGGCCGTTGCCCAAAGCTGGCTTCTGGCCTCCTTTGAGATCAACCTCGTTTTGCAGGGCCTGCTGCTGTATATCTTCGCCGTCCATTTCATCCAAAGCCGCGAGGATCTCCTCTTCATCGTGACCATCCTCATCCTGGGGCTTGGCATGCAGGGAACCATCATGGTCCTGTTGAAGGCGACGGGTGGAACGGTTGACTTCGGCATCATCTCCGCCGAACCCGATCCATTTGGACGGCTTAGCGGCACAGTGGGCGGCCCCAACCAATCTGCCAGCTTTCTCGTCATGTGGATGGCTATGACGTTTGGGTTCATGCTGACCCCAGTTCGCTTCTACCTCAAACTGATCGGTGTAGCCGCTGTGTTCATGGCCCTACCCGCGCTCCTGTTCACATTTTCCAGAGGCGGCTGGGTCGCCTTTACCATTGCCGTCATCATCACCGGGACGGTCGCCTGGCGACGCGGCTGGATGCCGTTCCATGTGATCGTCACTCTGGCGCTGCTGGCCGTTGCGCTAGCGATCCCTATCTGGCCGTACGTCATGGCGCGCATCTTTGGCGATGACGGAGGTGCAGCCGAAGCGCGCTTGCCGCTGATGAAGATCGCGCTGCTCATCATCCGCGACCATCCAATCTTGGGTGTCGGCCCAAACAACTATGCGCTGGTGATCACAGATTATCTCACGTCCGAGTTCTCATCCGCCTGGATTCGCGTGGTACATAACCGCTTCTTGATGGTCTGGGCCGAATCCGGCCTGGGCGCGCTGCTCACCTTGCTGTGGCTTCTGGCCGACAGCCTCTATCGCGCCTGGCAGATCGTCAAACTCGATGACCCGCTGCTCTCACCGCTCGCCCTGGGGCTGGGCGCCGCGATTTGCGGCTGGCTGTTCCATATGCAGGTGGCCGTCTTCCACGACAGTATCCAGGTTCTGACACTCTGCCTGTCCACAGGGCTGATCTATGCCTTACACCGGCTCGCAAGGATTGAGTATGAAGATTCTCCAGATCGCGTTTAACTCGCCGGAAGTGTGTGTCCATATTGCCAATGCACTGGTACAGGAGACGGAGGTCTGCCTCATGCTGCCGCGCCTCCAGTCCAAACCATACCTTGCGTCACTCAATCCCGCTGTGGATTTCCAACCGTTTGACAAGCCGCGGTTTCGCGAACCGTGGCGGCAGGTGGGCCTCATGCGCTCGCTGCTCAAGCGCATCGACCAGGTGCAGCCGGACCTGATCCATATGCAAAAGAGACACATGTACTTCGCCTTTATGCTGCCCCTTCTTCGCCGCAAATATCCGTTGGTAATCTCGATCCACGATCCGCGGCAGCACATTGGCGACGAGTCATCGCGCCGCACGCCGCAGGCCGTCATGGACTTTGCCTACCGACAGGCCCACCGCGTCATCGCCCATAACGAACAGATGAAGCAAATGATCATCCAGGAGATCGGCATCCCCGCCGACCGCATTGACGTCACGCCGATGGTCGCACTGGATGGCCCGCCCGACCCGGAAGAGGCGGCAAACGACACCAATGAGATCCTCTTCTTTGGCCGCATCTGGGCCTACAAAGGGCTGGCAAATCTCATCCAGGCCGAACCGTTGATCACCGCCCGCGTGCCCAACGCCAAGATTGTCATCGCCGGACAGGGTGAAGACCTGGACCCCTACCGCCGCATGATGATCCACCCGGAGAGTTTCATCATCTATAACGATTGGATTTCGAACGAACTGCGCGCCGAGTTGTTCAGCCGGGCGAGCGTCGTCGTGCTCCCATACATCGAAGCCACACAGAGCGGCGTCATCCGCGTCGCCTATTCCCACAGCAAACCCGTCGTCGCCACCACGGTCGGCGGCCTGCCATCGCAGGTGGACCACGGTCACACCGGATTTCTCGTCCCTCCCGGCGACATCCAGTCCCTGGCTAACCGGATTGTGCAGTTGTTGGAGGATGAGACACTGCGCCGCCAACTGGGGCGCAACGGCAAACACAAACTGGAAACCGAGTGGTCCGCAGACAACTTCGCCCGGCAGACCATTGCCGTCTATCGACGTGCCATCGAGGATGCCCACCGCCATCAAAAGACGCCGCGGCCCGGCTCGCTGGTCAAGGAGTCCTGACCATGCAGATCAACCGGGTGCGCGGTCCCTTGTTCATCGTGGGCAGGCCGCGCAGTGGGACCAAACTCCTCCGCCAGTTGCTCAACGAGCATCCGGAGGTCAACATCCCCCTATACGAGACCCACTTCATCGTGCCTGCGATTCGGCGTTTCGGCCTACAACCTCGATTGCATGATGACAAGCGATTCGACATCTTTTTTGCAGGAGTAGCGCGCAGTAACTTCTACAAGAACATGCAAGCGGAAGGCTTGGTACTCAGCGCCGAATATCTTCGTCAGATAGCTGACTTGGATTCTTGGCCGTCGATCTTTGAGGTCATCCTCAAGTTCTATGGGCCTAAGGGATCAGACCATACGGGCATCTGGGGTGACAAGACGCCAAGTTATCTCCCCGACATCGGCTTACTCGATCGCGTGTTCCCCGGCGCGCACTTTCTACACATCCTGCGCGACCCGCGTGATTGCTGTCTGTCGATGCAAAAAGTTTGGGGCCGCGACCTCTGGATCACCGCCGACATCTGGCAAAACGAAGTGCGCCAGGCCCGGCAGAGCGGCCAACAGATCGGCCCACGCTATACCGAAGTGCGCTTCGAAGCCCTGCTCTCGAATCCGGAGGAAACGCTCCAAACCGGGTGCGACTTTCTGGGCATCGACTATCTGCCATCTATGACGCACTTGTCCGCGCCCGCTGAAAACCTGGGCGATGCGACTGGATACAGCCGGATCGTCAGCACCAATCAGCAGAAATATCTGTCACAGCTTGCGCCGGAACAGATCAAGCGCATTGAAGAGATTGTCTATACAACAGCGGTCGATCTCGGCTATGAGCTTCACTATGCCCAATACCCTCGACCGCTCCAACCTGGAGAGGCAGTCGTACGCAAGCTCCAAGACCGCATCGCCTGGGCCAAGTTTCACCTGCAGGGTAAAGGATTGCGCCACGGGCTGGCCTATCTCTACCGTTCGCTGTAATGCGCCGCACCCTGCACGACGACACGAGGAGCATCCACTTGAAGATTGCACTGATCACCAGCATGAAATACGGACTCCCACAGTTTGTATTTCGCGATGTCAAGGCCCTGAGCGAGAAAGGGCATACAGTCAAACTCTTCACCATCCGCAACAAGCGCGGGCTGTACCAACCCCTGCCCGGCTGGGATGTAATTGGCGTGCCGTGGCTGCAACTGATCTTTTGGCAGGTGTGGTTTGCCGTACACCAACCCGCGCTCTATTGGGAACTTCTACGCATTGCACTACGCACCCGCACCTTGCTCGATCTCGCCATTGCCGTCCCCTTTGCACAGCGTATGCAGGGGATCGACGTGATATACGCCTATTTTGGCGACCATAAGCTGTTTATCGGCTACTACTGCAAGCGCATGACAGGTATTCCGCTGACCGTCACGATCCGCGCCTATGAACTGCACTGCAACCCCAGCCCGCAAATGTTCACTGAATCGCTCAAGGCGTGCGACCGCGTGTTAACCATCACTGAGTACAACAAGGAACTGCTCTCCACAGTCTACGGCGTGCCGGGAGACCAGATCGACATCGTGCGCCAGATCATTGACCTCGACCAGTTCCGAGACGTGCCTAAGATCAAGGTCCTCATCGTCGCCTTCTTTGCCGAAAAGAAGGGGCATGAGATCCTCTTCCGTGCCGTCCAACAGATGCAGCGTGACGACATCGAAGTCTGGGTAGTGGGCGATTCCACCCCCTCAGTTCTCCAGGTGGACTGCCGCAAGCTCGCCAAGGAGATCGGCATCGACTCTCAGGTTGCCTTCTTTGGCGCACAAAGCGGCACGGCCCTGACCGCGCTCTATCGCGAATGTGATAT
>CAZYQJ010000464.1:0-4914 GCA_964649925.1 uncultured Litorilinea sp. | reverse complement strand
TTGAGGTTGGCGAGAGTCGTCTCCAGTGCCTTTTGTTTTCCGCTGTCCATCTTGGTTGTATCCATGAAAATCGTGCTCCCATCTTGGGCGATGTTCCGTGTGGCGCTGCTCGCCATCTCATTTCGCTAACCCTCATTTTAGTACAAATGTTCTGGAAAGTCAACCGTGACACGCGCCAAAACACAGGTACAGAGCGGATATTTATGCTGCGCGGCGCGCCCGCTGTGCCGTCACCAGAACGGTGTGGCAGGCGTATGTATAGACGATAAGTTCATTTCGGGAACGTCGTTATTTCAAGTTCGCCAAAGCTGGCTGCTATAATTTTCTTGGGGCAGGAAGATGCCTTGCCACTTTATCACCCTGCGGCTGCCGCATCGAATGACTCACTATGTTCTTGGACCATAAGCTGAGGGATTGTGTACCGAAGAAAGCTGAACCGAGCCTGGGAAACGCTGCGATCCTTGCCGATGCCCGCCATTGCTTCGGATCGCCTGGTTGAGTTGCACAACGATCTGACCGACTATGACACGATGATTGCCAAGGAGATGCGCGAGTATCTGCGCGGCAATCCGGTCAACCGCAACACCCTTGTGGTTGACACCGAACTGGAGGAAGCTCTGCGGACATTCAAAGCTGAAACGCCCGCCGAAGTTGAGTGCCGCCGCGAACTGCTGCGCTACAAACGGCGCATCGACGATGTGGTGCGCGAACTGCTGCGGATCCACGACGAGCGATCGACGAGCAAATCGATCTCACCCAATACCTAACTGACCGTCAACTGACACGTCGCTCGTAACAAACGGCCCATCTGGCCGGAAGCCTCTGACTCATCCTTATCCTGTCACCACATTAGGATGAGTCTTAGCTACTGTCTGACCACCTGTATAGCTGTCGCCGAGTGTGGGCGCGTGCGCCCTGCGTCCGGCTGGCCGCGCCTGCCGCATGCAGGTATGCTTCGACTGACCTTTTCCGCAAACGCACCATGTGAGGAGTCAAGATGACGCTGGTACGCTGTGCATGGGTGGATCCTCGAAACGATCTCTATGTGCGCTATCACGACGAAGAATGGGGCGTGCCTGTGCGCGATGACCGGGCGCTTTTTGAGCGTCTTTGTCTGGAAGGCGCGCAGGCCGGGCTGAGTTGGATCACCATCCTGCGCAAGCGCGACCACTACCGGCAGGTCTTCGACCACTTTGACCCGGAACGGGTAGCGCGCTACGACGAAGCCAAAATCGCCGCCCTGCTGCAAGACCCTGGTATCGTCCGCAACCGCGCCAAAGTGCTGGCCGCAGTCAATAACGCCCAACGGCTGTTGGCGCTACAGGCCGAGGTGGGCAGCTTTGCAGATTATCTGTGGGGCTTTGTGGATGGACAGACGATCCATAACCACTGGCAGGGCCTGGCCGATATCCCGGCGCAGACCGACATCTCACGCCGCATGAGTAAAGACCTGCTGCGGCGCGGCTTCAAGTTTGTTGGCCCCACCATCTGCTATGCCATGATGCAGGCGACCGGCATGGTCAACGACCACACGGTTGATTGCTTCCGCTTTGCCGAATTGAAGGAGTGGACAGTGGACAGTGGTCAGTAGGCAGATGGGCAGGCGGAACCAGAAGCAGAGCGAAACCGCCGCTGCTCTGAGCCCTACTCCCCACCCTCTATCTCCCTACTCCCTGGCAATGGCAGGTCACGGGCGATGAGGTCGTCCAGCGTCTCGCGGCGTTGGATCAGATGCGCCTGCCCCTGGGTGATCCAGACCACGGCAGGTTTGCGCGCGCCGTTGTAGTTGCTGCCCATGCTCAAGTGATATGCGCCGCTGGCAGGCACGGCCAGCAGTTCGCCCGCGGCCATGCCGGGCAGCGGCAATCCCTCGATCAATACGTCGCCGCTTTCACAGTAGGGACCGGCCAGCCACGCAGGCCCCACAGCAGGCCGATCCGGCTCTGTCACGGGCAGGGCTGAGTAGCGCGCCTGGTAGAGCGCAGGCCGCGGGTTGTCAGCCATGCCGCCGTCGCTCAACAGCCAACGCCGCTGCGCCGTCTGTTTGACCGCGCCGATGCGATAGACTGCCACCCCGGCGCGCGCCACCAGGCTGCGCCCCGGCTCCACCTGCAAACGCGGCAGGGGCAGCCCACGCTGTTCGCAGCCCGCCGCCAACCGCTGTGCGATAAAGGCCACATACGCCTCAATGTCCGGTTGCGGCAGGTCGTCTTCATGGTAGGCCGCGCCCCAACCGCCGCCGGGACAGATCGTGGCGGGATGCCAGCCGTGGGTGGCGGCCAGGTGTTGGCACACGTCCAGCGTCAGGTCAAGCGCCGGGCCGATGGGCGACGGGTCACGGAACTGCGACCCCTGGTGAAAGTGCAGCCCCGTGATCGGCAGGCCGTGATCCAGGCTAAAAGCGACAGCCTCTTTCAGTTCCTCCGGCGCAAAGCCGAACTTGCTGTCATCCTGGCCGGTCTGCCGGTAGGCGTGGGTCTCCACAGCCAGCCCAGGGCGCAGCCGCAGCCACAGGTCGGGCAGCGCATGGCCCGCGGCAGCCGCGTCTGCCAGCCGCGCCAGTTCCGCCCCGTTGTCCACAACAATCACATGGGCATGGGCGATCGCCGCGGCCAGGTCGTCATCGCTCTTGTTGACGCCATGCACCAGCAGTTGGTGGCGGGGCAGCCCGGCGGCTGTGGCGATGTGCAGTTCGCCCGCACCGGTGCAGTCCAGCCAAAAGCCCTGCCGCCCTACCCACTGCGCCACGGCCAGGTTGATCAGTGCCTTGCCCGCAAAGGTGACGCCGCTGGGGCCAGGGTAATGGCGCGCCAGGGCTGCGCGGTAGGCATCGGCGGCTGCGTCCATCGTCGCTTGGTCCAAGAGATAGAGCGGCGTGCCAAAACGCTGCGCCAGTTCGGTCAACCGCTGGCCGCCGATGGTAAGTTCGCCTCCGTTTTCAGTGGCGATGACTGTAGTCGTGACGGGAAACAGGGGCAGGCGCGCAGCGATCATGGGCAGACCTCACCGGATTAGGGAATTGGCTGGATGCGAGCGTGCTATAGGACGACGAGCGCGATGCCCGCCAGCGTGACCAGCGCGCCGACCACGCTGGTGAGGCTGGGGATTTCACCCAAGATCAGCGCGCCGAGCAGAATGCCGCCGGTCACTTCCTGCGTGGCGATCAGGTTGACCTGGGTGGCGGGTGTGCGGCGCAGCGCGGCGTTGTAGAGCGTGTGGCCCAGGCCGAGCGGCAGCATCCCCAACGCCAGCACACTGCCCAGTGCAGGCAGCGTATAGCCGTGGGGGTGGAACGTCCACAGCGCCAGCGGCAGCAGCCACAGCCCGGCCAGCGTGTAGACCGTGCCTGCATAGGCAAAGAGGCCATAGCGATGACGCTGGCTGCGTCCCGCCACGCTGTACAGCCCGAAACAGATGGCGCTGCCCAGGGCGAGCAGGTCGCCCAGCAGCATACGCCGCGTGAAGGCCGGTTCAAACCCGGCCAGTACCGCGATCCCCGCGACGGCCAACAGCGTCCCCAGCCATTTGCGCCGGTTCAGCCCTTCGCCCAGGATGAACCACGAAAAAAGCGCCACAAAGATCGGCGAGGTGTAGGTGATGGCGAGGCTGTGGGCAATGGTGGTGTAGCTGAGCGAGGCGATATAAAAGGCAAAATGCAGCGCAGCCACCAGCCCATACGCGGCGAAGCGCGGCCAGTCGCCGCGCGAGGGCAACGGCTGGCGCATCACGCCCGCCGCGATCAAAACTATCACCCCGGCGGAGAGCATCCGGCCCGCGGTGATCTCAAATGACCCCAGGCTTTCCGCCGCCCAGCGCACAAAGACCGGGGAGGTGCTAAAAAAGAGCACCGCCACCCCCACCAGGATAAGTCCCTGGCGTTCTTGGGCAGCGTCCGGTCGCTGTGCAGGGGAGGCCGGAGCCTGAATGCTGGACACGGAAGGGCTGTGGCGTTTCTGGCGTCGTCCGATACGCCGGGGCTAGAAACCTGCGGGCGTGATCGCGACGGCGATGAGGCCGATGATCATGCTGAAGACGATCAGCAGGCTCAGGATATAGAAGATTTTTTGATTGCGTGTATAGCGTCGTTTTGCCATAATCACTCTTGTATTTGTCTATAACCCACAACCACTGCGGGCAACAGAGCCATTATACCACACCCGATTTGCATGGCTCGCGGCGCAGGGTGTTACACTTGGCTTATGATGATGCGCAGACAGGCCTTGAGCACTGCGGGGGGCGCGGCCGCGGTCGGCGCGGCGCTGCTGGCGTTTCTGCTCACCTCCGTCCCGCCCACCTATCCCACTGGCGAACCGAATCTGGCGGCGCTGGTGCTTTTTCTATTGGGGATGCTGCTCTTGGTCTTTGGCTTTGGCGGGCTGGTGGCGTTGGCGCTGCATGGCCGCTGGCCCAGCCTGGCCGGGGTGCGCGACCGGCGGCGGCGTCCTGACCCTGGCGTGGCGCTGCGCCAGGGGTTGCTGCTGGCCGCAGCGGTAGGCGTCATGGGCGTGCTGACCTACATGGGCATGTTGGACATCGCCTTCGCCCTCGTCACGCTGATCATTGCCGGGCTGATCGAGGCCTTTCTGCAAAATCGGAGGACGAAGTAGGCAGGTAGGGAGTGGGCAGCTAGGCAGTAGGGAGTAGGGGTATAACTACGGCCCCGCTTCGTGAAAAGAGAAGTAATCACCTCTGCTCTGCTTCCGCCCCACCTGCCTATCTGCCCATCTGCCCACTGCCTCCCCTACTCCCTACCTCCCTACTGCCTACTCCCTACCTCCAACGGCCCCAACAGCAGCCGGTCGGCCCCCTCGGCGCGTTCAGCGTCCAGCAGCGTGAGGCGGTCAAAATCCGGCTGGGTGTACAGCCCCAACTCGATCTGGTAGCTCCCCGGCGGCGTGTCGAGTGGCAGCGTGA
>CAZYQJ010000463.1:0-4915 GCA_964649925.1 uncultured Litorilinea sp. | reverse complement strand
ATCAAACAGATGCTGCGCAGCGTCTTGATCCATACGGCACTCTTGCCCGCAGCCTTTATCTTTTTGCTGCCCTTTTTATGGATGCTCTCCACCTCGCTCAAGCCCGATGAGCAACTCTATGCGTACCCGCCCATCTGGATCCCAAACCCGCTGAACTGGTCCAATTATCCGAACACCGTTACCTATATCCCCTTCTTCCAATACCTTTGGAACACCCTGGTCATCGCTGTACTCTCGACGCTCGGCGCGCTCATCTCCGGTTCGATGGTGGCCTACAGCCTGGCGCGCATCCCCTGGCCGGGGCGCAACCTGCTTTTCATCGCCACCGTCGCCACCTTGATGTTACCCTTCCAGGTCACGCTCATCCCGCTCTTCTTGGTCTTTCGACAGTTGGGCTGGGTCGGGGACTTTCGCCCATTGATTGTGCCGCATTTCTTTGGGAGCGCGCTCTATATCTTCCTGCTCCGCCAGTTCTTTATGACCATCCCCATGGAGCTTTCCGAAGCGGCACGCATGGACGGAGCCAGCGAATTGCGCATCTACTGGTCGATCATCTTGCCGCTGGCTAAACCTGCCCTGGCAACCGTCGCTATCTTTGAATTTATCGCCCGCTGGCGTGACTATCTAGGCCCGTTGATCTACCTGAGCGATCAACGGCTCTATACCCTGTCGCTGGGTCTCCAGCAGTACAGTTCGCAATATGGCCGCGAGTGGGGGCTGCTCATGGCTGCCTCGGTACTCATCACGCTGCCGATCATCTTGCTCTTCTTCTTCCTACAAAAGACATTTGTTCAAGGAATTGCACTAACAGGCATCAAGGGCTAATCTACTATCGCGGCACTTGGGGGGCAGTCTACACAGCGTGGACTGCCTTGTCGCGCTTGCATCCGCCGATGGATCCCCACCAAGGCTGCCGCCATTTCCTTTACCCCATGAACCCATCCCACTAGAAAGGGATAAAGATGACTGACCATCCTGTAAAACTTGCCATGATTGGTTGTGGCGGGATCGCGCGGCGGCATGTCGTCGCCATGAAGGACCTCATCGCTCGCGGGCGTGACAGCTTTACCGTCAGCGCCGTCTGTGACAGCAATATAGAGGCCGCCCAGAACCTGGCCGAAGAACTGCATGAGATGATCGGCGCGACCCCCAAGGTCTACACCGACTATCGCCAAATGCTGGACCAGGAAGAAATCGATGGGGCAGACCTGTCGCTCCCCCACGGTCTGCATCATTCCATCACGATAGATTGTCTAGAAGCCGGTGTGGACGTGCTCTGCGAAAAGCCCATTGGCGTCACCATCAAGGCAGGCAATCTCATGGCCGAAGCCGCCGATCGTACCGGGCGCATCTTGTCCATTGCCGTGCCGCACCGCCGCCAGCCAGGTCAGCGGGCCGTCTATTGGGTGCTCAACACAGCTAAACTCATCGGCGAACCGCTGACCTTTATGCACGTCTACACACGCCCGCCCGAGATGACCCCAGCGGACCAGCCGGTTCCCCCGCGCGTCCTGTGGCGGCGCGACCGCATGATGTCCGGCGGCGGTCTGACATTGGACAGCGGGTTCCACTACTGTGACTCGATCCGTTACTTCTTTGGCGAAGTCGACAAAGTATACGCCGAAATGCGCGAGCTGAAATCGGGCAGGCCTATTTCCGTGCTGGAGCGCCCGGAAGATTCGATTTATGTCACTTTCTCCTTCAAGAGCGGGCTGGTCGGCACATGGGCCTGGAGCCTCGCCGCACCGGGTGAACCGATTATCAACGTCGCCTTCTATGGCAGCGAAGGATCGCTCCATGACACCACCGACAGCCGCTATCGCATCTTCCACCTCTTTGAGTGGCGGCCCGATCAACGACAGGATGGCTACCTTGTGCGCCAGGACGGCACACGCCACACCCTGGCCGAGGTCGAGCAGATGTACCGCGATAGCCTGAGCGCCGACGAACTCGAAGCCACCTTCCCCGGCGGCAGCGAAGACGGTTTCGCCATCGAGATCTGGGAGTTTGTCCAGTTGCTCAAACAGGGCGGCCAGCCCGAAGTAGACGCGCGCGAAGGGCTGCGCTCGCTGGCGGTCGGAGAGGCTATCTACGAATCCGCCTTTACCGGCGAACCGGTGAAGGTAGACGACATTCTCTCCGGCAAGCGCGACACCTACCAAGCACCGATCAACGCCCACTGGGGCCTGTAAACAGATCAAGGGGAGCGATCACGAAATGAAGTTAGGAGTTGACCTCTTTAGCCTTCGCTTCAACGACTGGGACGCATTTCAGCACTTTGAGTATGCCAAACGCATCGGCGTTGAGGTCGTTCACTTTTCGGAACTCAACCCCAACCAGGCGTCGGATGAAGGCTATCTACGCGAACTCAAACAGGCGGCGGACAACCTGGGCCTCCAGATCGAGGTAGGGATGCGATCGATCTGCCCCACCTCCACCAGTTTTGACCCGACCGCAGGCAGCGCCGCCGACCAGTTGGCGGCCATGATCCGCATCGCCGCGCGCCTGGGTTCGCCCGCGGTTCGCTGCTTCTTAGGGTCCAACGCCGACCGGAGCACCCCCATACCGCTGGCTGATCACATCGCCGCCACCGTGGCAACCTGCCAGACGGTGCGCCCGCTCGCCCTGGATCACAACGTCAAGATCGCCATCGAAAACCATGCGGGTGACCTTCAGGGCCGCGAACTGGCCGCGCTCATCGAGCAGGCCGGGCCGGAGTATGTCGGGGCGTGTATCGACGCAGGCAACCCGCTCTGGGTCGCCGAAAGTCCCTTCACCACCCTGGAATACCTGGCCCCCTATGTCGTGATGAGCCATGTCCGCGATACCGCGGTCTGGCCCCACCCACGCGGTGCCGTTGCCCAGTGGGTCGCGATGGGCGACGGCACGGTCGATATCGCGGCCTGGGCACGCCGCTACCAAGAACTCTGTCCCGACACTAACTTTACGCTGGAAATCATCACCACCCTACCGCCCAAAGTGCTGGAGTACCTCGACCCGGACTTTTGGTCTGTCTATCCCGATATGCCAGCCCACGAATTTGCCCGTTTCCTGGGCCATGTCCACACCGGGCAGCCCTACACGCAGCCCGTGTTGACCGCTAACTGGAGCGAACTGTCACCGGAGATCCGGGCAGCCCTCGCCGTGGAACAGCAGCGACAACTCGAAAAGAGCGTCCGCTACTGCCGTGAGGTACTCGGCATTTAGGCCATTGCGAAAGAGCATCGATCATGGCTACCTTGCCGCGTTTACGAGCACATTTTGTCCTCAGCACCCACTGGGACCGCGAGTGGTACGAACCCTTTCAGTTCTACCGCCATCGACTCGTCCGCCTGCTTGACAACGTCTTGGCCGGGCTGGAGGATGGGCGTCTTCAAGGCCCCTTCCAGACAGACGGGCAGGCGATCATCCTGGAAGACTATCTCGAGATCCGCCCTGAACGCCGCCCCCAGATAGAACGGCTGGCCGCTGAGGGCAAGCTGGTCATCGGCCCCTGGTATGTCCTGCCCGATGAGTTTCTCGTCTCTGGCGAATCGCTGATCCGCAATATCCAGCGCGGGCGCAGCATCGCCCGCAGCTTTGGTACAGCCCCGTCCAATGCCGGTTTTGTCTGTGACCTCTTCGGCCACAACAGCCAGATGCCTCAGATCTTTGCGGGCTTTGGGATCAAGGGCGGCTTTGTCTGGCGCGGCCTCAATCACCTGGAAACCCGCCATGTACGCTGGCGCGGCGCGGATGGCACCGAGTTGCTTACTTACCGCTTCCCCACCGGCGGCTATTGTGATTACGCCTTCCAGGTCCGCCATGCCCGCAGTCATGCCCAACCTGTCAGCGAGCAGCGGCTGGCCTCCGATCTGCGAAGCTACCTGGAACATGAAGCGGAACATACCGAAGTGGACGCCATCCTGCTTTTCGATGGTGGCGACCACGAAGAATGGGATCAGGCCGCCTACGCCGCCATGCTCCGCTTTCGTGAACAAGACCACGACGACTTTGAGATCGTCCACACCAGCCTCGACCAGTATCTGGAAGACATCCTGCCCCAAATCAGCCAGGTCGGTGCGACCGTGAAAGGCGAACTGCGCGATGCCGGTCGCTTCTTTCACGATCAACAATGGGTGATCCCCGGCGTGCTTTCCAGCCGCGTCTGGATCAAGCAGGCCAATGCCGCCTGTGAAAGCCGCTTGACCCAGTGGGCAGAACCCTTCACCACCTTCGCCCATCTGGCCCTCCAGAGCGAGATGGCCACCGGTTATCTGGACGTGGCCTGGCAGTGGCTGATCAAAAACCACCCACACGACTCGATCTGTGGATGCAGTATCGATACTGTCCACGAAGACATGAAGTACCGCTTCAGCCAGTGCCGCCAGATCGCCGACCGCATCACCCTCGAAGCGACGCGCCAGATCGCCGCGTCTGTTGCCGGTGACGTGCCGCACGATGAGGTGCGCGTGGTGGTGTTCAACCCGCTGCTCCAACCACTCAACGAGTCCGCCGAACTGACGCTGCAGATCCCGACTGACTGGCCGCGGTTCAACGAGTTCTTTGGCTTTGAGCCAAAGCCCGCGTTCCGTATCTATGGCCCGGACGGTGCTGAACTGCCTTACCAGCGGCTGCACCAGACCAACAACCGGAGCAAAGTCCGCATCTACACCGACAAATTCCCTGAATCCTATCGCACCCACGACGTGCGCGTCAGCCTGCCGCTCGCCATCCCTGCACTTGGCTACACCACGCTGACCGTGCGCGCCCAACGTGACGGCAGCGCCACCCGCCACCCTGAGACCCCCGGCCTCGCCCTCAGCGAGTGCAGCATGGCGAACGAATTCTTGACCGTCACCGTCGAATCAAACGGCAGCCTCACCGTCTATGACAAGCGTACGGGTGAAACCTACACGCGCTGGCTGACCTTCGA
>CAZYQJ010000462.1:0-4916 GCA_964649925.1 uncultured Litorilinea sp. | reverse complement strand
CCTGGTCGGCTTCGCCGGTATGGAGGGCCAGGCTGCCGCAGCAGCCCTGGCTACGTGGGATCACGACCTCCACGCCGTTGTGCGCCAACACCATGATGGTCGCCTGGTTGATGGCTGGCGACAGCGCCTGCTGCACGCAGCCCGCCAGCAACGCCACGCGTGCGCGGCGTTTGCCCTGGGCCGGGATCACCTCTGGGAGTGGTACGCTGGCCGGGGCTTCGTGCGGCAACAGGTCGATCATGGCGCGCAGCTTGGCGGGCAGCATTCCCTTTAGCGGCTTGGCAAGGTTCCCGGCGAGCGCGGCAAGCCGGAATCGCTCAGGATAGGGCAGCGTCTGTTGGGCCAGGGTGCGCGCTGCCGCGTCCTCCACAGGCCGGGCGCGCTGTGCTTCCGTCCAGGCACGGAAGGGGGCCAGCAGGTCACCGTACTCGACCCCTGACGGGCAGGCTGTGACACAGGCCATACAGCCCAGACAGCGGTCGATGTAGGGGAGAACCTCAGGGACGGGGAGTTCGCCTTCGAGGGCGTTTTTCATCAGGTAGATGCGCCCGCGCGGGGAATCCATCTCCTCGCCCAGCACTTGATAGGTGGGACAGGTGGCGAGACAGAACCCACAGTGGACACATTTTTCGATAGCTTCGACCATGGCTGGCCCTTGCGGGCCGAGGTCTGCACTGGCAATGGTATGTTGCATGAGTCAGGGATTCACGGTTCATATATAGGCCGGAATCGCTGCTGGGGGTCGAGCGCGGCAGCGATCCGGCTGTAAAAGAGCGAGTCTGGACGATGGCCGATCAATGGTTGGGCGGACGAAGCCGCAGCGCGCAGGACCAGCCCGGCGAGTTGGGCATCGGCCAGCAGCGCGGAGAGGTCATCCAACGCACCAGGCCAGGCGATCCACGCCAGGCTGCCCCCGGCGACGTAGCGCCGCTGCGCTCCGGCGGCAGCGAGCCGGTGGTCGAGCGGCAGCAGTTGATGGGGCGTCAGCGGCGTCTTGACCAGCGTCGCTCCGCTGGGGACCCAGGCAAATTCAGTCGCATTGCGCCAGAGGTCGTCGTCTACGTCGATCATCACGCCCGTGCCCAACTGGCGGCGCAAACTGTCGATGCGCGTGGGCAGGACCGACGGCGGCCCACCGATGCGCGCCAGGAGCGTCGTTTGTGTGTGGTCGGGCGCGGCGGGGACGATATCCAATGTCAAGAGGTCGAACGCGGCCGTCCGCAGGTTTGCCATGGCCGCGGCGGCTGCGGCGACGGACGGATAGTCGGCGGAGAGGGTGGCGTAGGCGCGGGGCGCGGGAAAGACTTTGAACGAAATTTCGACCAGGACGGCCAGCCGTCCCAGGCTCCCAATCATCAGCTTAGGCAGGTCAAATCCGGCGGCGTTCTTGACGACCTTGCCGCCGCCGCGCACCAGGCGTCCTTGACCGTCCACCAGGCGCACGCCGATCAGGAAATCGCGCAGCCCGCCATAACGGTAACGACCGGACCCGCTGAGACCTGCGGCGACCGTCCCGCCTAACGTGGCCCCGGCGCGGACGAGCGGCGGGTCAAAGGGAAGGTACTGCCCATGTTCGGCGAGCGCGGCGGCCACTTCGGCCACAGGCGTGCCCGCCAGCGCGGTGATGGTGTACTCGCCGGGGTCATATTCCTGGATGCCGCTGAGTTGGGTCAGGTTGAGTGCAACGGTTTCAGTCGGCAGGGCAGAGAGGGCAGGTTTTGTGCCTGCACCGCGCGGCAAGAGGCGCGGCGCGGCCAGCACAGCCTCCTGGACTTCGTCAATGGTGGTGGGCGCGATGGGCAGCGCGCCGGTCCTTGTGGGATTCATGCGCGTGAGATGACTCCCTGTCGTTCAAGTGGATGGGGCGCGGCATGCTGCAACGCCGGAGCGTGGCTGTCGGGAAAGACTTTGCCGCGATTGGCAAGCGCCAGCGGGTCAATGCTGCAGCGCAACTCCTCCATCACCGTCAGGTCGGTAGGGGTGAACAGGTCGGGCATGTACTGGCGTTTTTCCATGCCCACGCCATGCTCGCCGGTGATCGAACCGCCTAGATCAATGCACATGTGCAGGATTTCCCCGGCCAGGGCTTCGGCACGTTCGAGCGCGCCCGGCTGCCGTCCATCATAGAGGATGAGCGGGTGCAGGTTGCCATCCCCGGCGTGAAAGACGTTGGCAACGCGCAGGCCATATTTGCCGCTCAACTGCTCAATTGTCGCCAATGCCTGGCCCAGGCGGCTGCGCGGCACCACGCCATCCTGCACAATGTAATCGGGGCTGAGCCGTCCTACTGCGGAGAAAGCCCCCTTGCGCCCCTTCCAGATGCGGGCGCGCTCGGCGTCGTCATGGGCGATGCGGATCTCCTGCGCGCCCGACGCTTCGATGACCTTCTGCAACTCGGCAAACTCGGCCTCTACCTGGACTTGCTCCCCCTCTAGCTCCACAATCAACAGCGCAGCAGCATCGCGCGGGTAACCGGCGTTGACTGAGGCTTCGGCGGCTTCGATGGCAAGCCGGTCCATGATCTCCATCGCGCCGGGCAGCAATCCAGAGGCGACGACCTGCGAAACGGCATCGCCCGCGGTCTGGAGGCTGGCATAGGAGGCCAGGACGGTGCGATAGCTTTCGGGTTTGGGAACCAGGCGTAGGGTGATCTCCAGGGCAATGCCAAAGAGGCCTTCACAGCCGACGAAGAAGCCGGTCAGGTCTGGGCCGACCGATTCCATGCTGGGGCCGCCCAACTGCACCAATGAACCATCGGGCAGCACGGCTTTAATGCCCAGCACGTGGTTGCTGGTCATGCCGTATTTGAGACAGTGTGCGCCGCCGGAGTTAAAGGCTACGTTGCCGCCGATGGTGCAGATCAACTGGCTGGACGGGTCGGGCGCATAGTAAAGGCCGTAAGGGGCAGCGGCGCGCGAGACATCCAGGTTGACTACGCCGGGTTCGACCACCGCGGTGCGGGCGTCGGGGTCAACGGCGAGGATGCGGTTGAGCCGGTTGAGCGCGATCACCAGGCCGTCTTGTACAGGCAGCGACCCGCCTGACAGACTGGTTCCGCTGCCGCGCGCCACAAAGGGCACGGCGTGGGCATGACAGAGCCGCACCAAGGCGATCACTTCGTCTTGAGTTTCGGCCAGGGCGACAGCGAGCGGACGGCTGCGAAAGGCTGTCAGTGCATCCGACTCATAGGGCGCGAGTTGTGCAGGACGGTGCAGCACGCGCGCCGGGGGGAGACAGTCGCCAAGTGCGGCCAGAAAAGCGGTACGGTCCATAGGTGGGAGAGCCTTTGCAGTTTAGGGCAAAACGCCGATCATACCGTTGGCGTCATTGTAACGCAGCGCGGGGGCGGGGTCAATCCTCTGGGAGGTGACCGGTCACTTCCGCGGTGGGCGTGGGCAGGGCAGACGGCGCGGGGGATTCCAGCAGGTCGATCACCGCTTCAGGCGTGGCTTCGCCTTGGATGGCAGCCGACAGCAGGCCGTTTATCCTGTTGATGGTGTCGGGGAAACCAGCAGGGCCGCTCCAGGGGAGGGCGTATGCCAGCCCGGAGACAAAGGACGCATAGTCGGGATGGGTCGCCAGCCAGGATCGGGCCTGGTCGGGCGAGGGGGGCAGCACACCCGCTGCCGTAGCCCAGGCCCAGTTGGCTTCGGGTGTGGTCAGAAAGTCTGCCAGTTGGAATGCGGCCTGCGGGTTGGGGGTCTGGCTGCTGACGCCCCAGCAACTGCCAAAGGCGACCGTGCTGCGAGTTGCGACCCCGGAGGGCAGTTCAAGAACCGTGTACTCCAGTTCAGGGAACTCTTGGGCCAGGAAGGGGATCACCCAGTTGGCTTCGATGGTCATGGCGGCGCGCCCGCGACCAAATGCCTCGCCCGCCCAGACGCTGTCCAGCACGACCGGCTCGACAGCAACAGTTTGGGTGTATGAATTGACATAACTGCTGATGGTCGCAAGGGCATCTGCACCCGCCCACGGGTCTTGATCTTGGTCGTCGGCGGCGAGCCAGGGCAGGAGACGGCTGGCATCCACGGCGAGGACGAGGCCATAGATGCCGTTGTTGATGTCGGTCACAGCCTCGGCGGCACGCACCAGGTCATTCCACGTCCATGCCGGGGTAGGATAGGCAGCTTCAACACGGTCAAAGAGCGCGGGGTTGTAAAAGAGGGCCAGCGTGCTGAGGTCGCGCGGGAAGCAGTAGGTGATGCCGTCCACCTGAAAGGCCGGGCGCAGGTGGGCAGGCAGGCTGGCGGCGCGGTCATAGTCAGCAGGGATCGGGGCCAGATGTCCCTCGGCGGCCAGTGTGCTGAGTTGGTGGCTCCAGGCCACAAAGAGATTGGGCGGCGATCCGCTGGCGAAGGCGTCGTCAAGCGCGGCAGCATAGTCGGGGACCAGCGCACCCGCCACGCGGATATTGGGCGTGGCGCGCTCGAATGAGGCGATCTGGTCTTGCATGTGCTGGTTTTCAGCGGCGCTTCCGATTGCACCGAGCAGCGACACGGTGATGTGTGTGGGCGCTTGCGGCGTCGGTTCGGCCCAGGGCCAGGATTCAGGCCATGCCCAGGGCCAGCGCAGTGAGGGAAATTCGCCCTGGCAGCCGGTCAAGACGACAGCCGCCAGGGCTATGAGACAGAGTCGAAACATGCCGGGGATGCGGCGGATGGCTCCACCGGCTAGTGGTCGGATTCGGCAACGAACTTGGCGTAGTCCTCGGGCGACATCAGTTGGGCCAGTTCGTCTTGCAGCGATGCGCCTGGCTCCACCTTGAAGAACCAGGCGGTATAGGGGCTTTGGTTGACGAGTTCCGGCGTGGACTCCAACTCGCGGTTGATGGCGACCACCTTGCCGCTCACCGGGGCAATGATGTCTTCCGCGGCTTTGACCGATTCCACGACCGCAACCTCGCTACCGGCGGATAG
>CAZYQJ010000461.1:0-4918 GCA_964649925.1 uncultured Litorilinea sp. | reverse complement strand
TTGGCTTTCGTCTTTTTGGCAATATCTTCGCCGGTGAGATCGTGTTGGCGACCATGGCCTTTTTGATCGCCTTCCTCTTGCCGATCCCGTTTTATGTCCTGGAAATCTTTGTAGGGTTTGTGCAGGCGTTGGTGTTCATGATGTTGGCGTTGGTCTTCTTCACAATGGCGACCATCAGTCATGGGCACGACGAGCACGAACACGGTCACTAGCTTCCAATTTCGGAACAATATCAACTATCCATTACAGATTATGAGGAGAATTCGAGATGGAATTTGAAGCCGCCAAGGAACTGGGTGCTGCGCTGGCAATCGGTCTGGGGACGATTGGCCCCGGCATCGGTATCGGTCTGATCGGTTCCAAAGCGATGGAAGCGATGGGGCGCAACCCAGAGGCTGCCGGTACAGTGCAGACCAACATGATTCTGGCGATTGCGTTCGCCGAATCGATGGGTATTTTCGCGCTGGTCATTGCGCTGCTGCTGAAATTCATCTAGTCGATGCCAAGCGGGGCGTGCCGGTGGGTGATGACTGCCGGCATTGACTGCTACAGCTTGCCCCCTGCGGGGCGTGAATCGAGTCAAAAGGAGGCTCACCTTGGATCAACTAGGGATTGAATGGGAACTGCTGATCTCCCAGATTGTTAACTTCCTGCTGCTGATGGTCATCTTGCGGCTGGTCCTCTATGAGCCTGTCCTCAGGATGCTGGACCGGCGCAAGGAGCGGATCTCGCAGAGCATGAAGGATGCCGAGCGGGTGGCCGCGGCCGCGCAAGAGGCCGAGGCCGAAAAGGCGCGTGTTCTGGATGCGGCGCGCCGCGAGGCGCAGGAGATCCGCGCCCAGGCGACGCGCGACACCGAGAAGATTGCACAGGAGATCCGCAGCCGCGCCGAACAGGATGCGACTGAGATCCGCATGAAGGCACAGCAAGACGCCGAGCGACAGGCGCAGACGGCCCTGGCCGACGCCAACCGCCAGATCGCCGAACTGGCTATCCTGGCGACCGAGCAGCTGTTAGGCCGTGAACTGGCGAACCGCAGCGAACAGGAGCGCTTTGTCGCCGATTTCCTGGCCCAGCAGAATGGGAGTGAGGTCTAGGCACTATGGCCGACAAACAGGCGCAAGCACAGCGCTATGCCCAGGCAATTTATCAGGCCATGCTAGAGCGGTGGCTCGCTGCGCTGGATCAAGTCCAGGCCGTGCTTAGCCAGGATCGAGACCTCTATACCCTGGTCATGGACAGCAGCAAGGACTTTGGCGAACGCGCCAAAGCGTTGGAGGCTGCGCTGCCGGGGGAACTGCCGGTTGAGATCGCCAACCTGATCAAACTGATGATGCAGGAGGGGGATCTGGAACTGCTGCCCGACATTGCAGGCGCATTGAGTCGCGTGGGCAGTGGCGCCGCTGTTCCTGTCAAGGCCGAAATTGTCAGCGCCACGGAATTGTCTGAAAAGGACAAGGAAGCGTTGCGCGCAAACCTGACGAAGCAATTTGGCAATGACTTGATCTTCAGCTTCCATGTGGACCCCTCCTTGATGGGCGGGCTGCGTGTGCGTGTTGGAGATCGTCTGATGGATACCTCGATTGCGAGCCGGTTGGCCGCGCTGCGTGAATCGCTGACCTCTGTCGTGCGGTAGCGTTCGCCTGGCGGGTGTGTCACACAGTTGAGGCGGAGATCGCATGCGAGCTGGCGGCATAGGGTTCGTGCGATCCTTTTGTACACAGCGGAGCGCACCAGCAGGGCTTGGCACGCACAGGGCTTGGCGTGTACATGCCTTGTGCGACAGGCTGCAAGCGTGGTTTTGACCCTTGCCTGATTCGGAGGAACGTGGAATGGCAGTCAATACAAACGATCTCACAACACTGCTGAAAGATCAGATTCTCAACTTCAAACCGGCCCCCAGCCGCGTGGATGTGGGGGAGGTGATTGAAGTCGGCGACGGCATCGCCCTAGTGTCCGGGCTGCGCGGGGCGATGGCGAGCGAGTTATTGGAATTTACCAAAAATGGCATCCTGGGCATGGCCCTGAACTTGAACCCCGACAACGTGGGCATCATGATCATGGGCGAATTCCAGGAGATTGAAGAAGGCGACCTGGTACGCAGCACCGGGCGCATCGCATCGGTGCCGGTTGGGGATGCCCTGATCGGCCGCGTGATCAATGCCGTGGGCCAGCCGATTGACGGCAAAGGCCCGATTGAGACCGACAAATTCCGCAATGTGGAGCGCATCGCGCCCGGCGTGATCCGCCGCCAGCCGGTGAACCAGCCGGTGCAGACGGGCATCACGGCGATTGACGCCCTGATCCCCATCGGCCGCGGCCAGCGTGAGCTGATCATCGGCGACCGCCAGACGGGCAAGACCGCCATCGCGGTGGATACGATTATCAACCAGAAGGGCAAAGACCTGATCTGCATCTATGTGGCGATCGGTCAGAAGCAATCCAGCGTGGCGCAGGTGGTGGCGACGCTGGAGAAGTACGGCGCGATGGAGCACACGGTCGTCGTGTCGGCTTCCGCTGCGGACCCGGCGGCGCTTCAGTACCTGGCCCCCTATGCCGGGTGCGCCATTGGCGAGGAATTCATGGAGCAGGGCCGCGATGCCTTGATCGTCTATGACGACCTCTCCAAGCACGCCTGGGCATACCGCCAGGTGGCGCTGTTGTTGCGCCGCCCGCCCGGTCGTGAAGCCTATCCGGGCGACGTTTTCTATCTGCACAGCCGTCTGCTGGAACGCGCGGCGCGCTTGGCGGACGAGTACGGCGGCGGCAGCTTGACGGCGCTGCCGATCATCGAAACCCAGGCCGGTGACGTGTCCGCCTATATTCCGACCAACGTCATTTCGATCACCGACGGGCAGATCTTCCTGGAGAGCGACCTCTTCTATGCCGGTATTCGCCCGGCGTTGAATGTGGGTATCTCCGTCAGCCGCGTGGGTGGTTCGGCGCAGACACGCGCCATGAAGACGGTAGCCGGTCGTCTCAAGTCGGAATTGAGCCAGTTCCGCGAACTGGCCGCTTTCGCCCAGTTCGGCAGCGATCTGGACGCTGTGACCCAACGCCAGTTGGACCGCGGCCGCCGGATGCAGGAACTGCTCAAACAGCCGCAATACCAGCCGATGGAACTGGACAAGCAGGTGGTCAGCATCTGGTCGGTCAACAACGGCTTTGTCGACAAGGTTCCGGTGTCGGAGGTCAAGAACTGGGAAGCGGATATGCATGCCTATCTGGATGCCAGCCATCCCGAGATCGGCCAGGCGATCATGCGGACCAAGGAATTGAGCGACGAAACGGTCGAGGCGTTGCGGTTGGCGCTGACCGATTTCAACAATACCTGGACCCCGCGTGAATAACGGGCGTTTGCAGCACACGGGCGAATCGACACCCGTGCACAGGAAGAGACGAGGGGTGCAGCGTGGCTAGCACACGAGAAATTCGGCGGCGGATCCGATCCGTCACCAATATTGCACAAGTCACCAAGGCCATGGAGGCTGTGTCGGCGGCCAAGATGCGTAAGGCGCAGCAGCAAGTGCTGGCGACGCGGCCCTATGCGGCCCAGGCGCAAGAGGTGTTGTCCTACATTGCGCGGCTGCCGAATGTCGAAAGCAACGAACTCAACCCGCTGATCCAGTCGCGGCCCATCAAACGCAGCGGCGTGCTGTTGGTGACCGGCGACCGTGGGCTGGCGGGCGGCTTCAACGCCAATGTGCTGCGCCGGTTGGCCGCGTTTATGCGCGAACGCCGCCAGATGGGGGCTGAAGTCGAGGTCGTGACGGTGGGGCGCAAGGGGCGGGAATGGTTGCTGCGGTACGACCCGCACATCCGCGCTGAGTTTAGCGGTATTCCCGACTCGCCTACCTCTGCCGACATCGGGCCGATCACACGCGTGTTGGTGGACGACTATACCCAGGGCTACTTCGACGAAGTGCAGATAATCTATACGGAATTTGTCAACACCATTCAGCAGACGCCGAGGGTGAAACAGCTTTTGCCGATCATTCCGGCGGAGCCATCGGTGACTATGGCGCCGGAGTATATCTTCGAGCCGTCGCCTGAAGCGGTGTTGAATCAAGTGCTGTATGGGTTTACTGAAGTCCAGATCTTACAGGCGATTTTCGAATCACTCGCCAGCGAGCATTCCGCCCGCATGGTGGCCATGCGCAACGCAACCGACGCGGCCAACGAGTTGATCGACAGCCTGACCCTGACATACAACAAGGCGCGCCAGGAGAGCATTACCAGCGAACTGATGGATATCATCGGCGGCAGCGTGGCCCTGGAAGCGTAATGCGACGTGACAATTCAGCGCGAGGAGATTGACAAGTGCGAGGAGGCCCGACGTGGCTAATGAACTGGTAGGCACAGTCCTGAGTGTCATCGGACCCGTCGTCGATTTTATCTTTCCCGATGGGGAATTGCCGGAAATCTATGACGCGGTGTCCGTGGTCGGAGAGGACGGCCAAGAGCAGATCTTTGAGGTGGCCCAGCAGTTGGGCGACAACGTGGTGCGCGCCGTTTCGATGGGCAGCACCGATGGCCTGCGCCGTGGGATGCGTGCTGTTTCCCAGGGCCAGCCGATTACGGTTCCAGTGGGGCCTGCCACCCTGGGCCGGTTGTTCAGTGTGACGGGCAGGCCGATTGACGAGAAGGGCACGGTCGAATCCGATTACCATCTGCCGATCCACCGGGAGCCGCCCTCTTTTGACGAACAATCGACCCAGGCTGAAATCTTTGAGACCGGGATCAAGGTGATTGACCTGATTGCCCCCTTTACCCGCGGCGGTAAGACCGGCATCTTCGGCGGCGCGGGCGTGGGCAAGACGGTCATCATTCAGGAGTTGATCCACAACGTGGCCGAGTTCCACAGCGGCTATTCGGTCTTTGCCGGGGTGGGCGAACGCAGCCGCGAAGGCAACGACCT
>CAZYQJ010000460.1:0-4925 GCA_964649925.1 uncultured Litorilinea sp. | reverse complement strand
CGGCATCAGGCAGATCCTTGACAAAATCCCCCTTCCAGTACCACTGCAAACCAGCAGGCAACAGCGGATCAAAGAGACTCTGAAGCGCCGGGTAGGGCATCGTGGTCGTGCCGTCCAGGATTGGGGGCGGCAGTTCCTGGCGAATGGGCCGCATGGCTTCCTCAATTTGGTCGAGCGGGCCGCTGTAGCAGACGATCAGGGCGCAGATCTTCTTCCCCCAGATCTCTCTGGGAAACGGATCCGCCGATGGGACTGTCTTGAGGCCGAAGAAGGCGCAAAACTCTTCCGGCGCTTGGGGCAGAAAGTCGCGATACCACCGCATCACCTGGCGTGCATGGCTGATGTCCCAGAAGATCGGCCCGGCATAGACCGTGCTGACAGGGTGGGCACGGTAGACAAAGCTGGTGACGATGCCGAAGTTGCCGCCGCCGCCGCGCAACCACCAGAAGAGGTCGGCGTACTGCGTCTGATTGGCAGTGACAAAGCGCCCGTCGGCCAGGACGACATCCGCTTCGACCAGGTTGTCGATGGTCAGCCCGTACTTGCGGCTGAGATAGCCGTGGCCGCCGCCCAGGGTCAGCCCAGCCACACCGGTGGAAGAGACAATGCCCGCAGGGATAGCCAGCCCGAAGGCATGGGTGGCGTGGTCTACGTCAGCCTGGGTGCAGCCGGGGCCGACGCGTACCGTGCGCTCCACCGGATCGACGCGCACCCCTTTCATCGGCGAGAGGTCGATGACGAGACCGTCGTCACAACTGCCCAGGCCAGGGCCATTGTGCCCGCCGCCGCGCACGGCGATGAGCAGGTTGTGTTCCCGCCCAAAGGCCAGCGCGGCCTGGACATCGGCAACATCGGTGCAGCGAGCGATGAGACGGGGCCGCTTGTCGATCATCCCGTTGTACAGCCTGCGGGCCTGATCATAAACAGCGTCTTCGGGGAGAATGACCTCGCCGCGCAGCCGGTCGGCCAGTTCCGTGACATGTACCTGATCAATCGAGATCGGCGGAGCAGATAGTGTATTCATAGATCCTTCCTATTCTAATCAATGGTGATTGGGCGGCCAGGAGAAGGTCACTGTCCAGCCTAGCGATCCATAAAGACCGTGGGGAAGGGACGGCTGGACAGTGACGTTGGCGTTACGCTGGCCTTAGCGTAGGGCGATGCTGCTGTCCGTCACAGGCTGCCAGGCTTCGCTGCTTGGCGGCGGGATAATGGCGGCCACATGCACATGGGAATTTAGCCCGAAATCGCCGGGCAGCGGGCCATAGCTTTTGCCGTCACTGTGATAGGCGGCGGCGATCACCTGTAATGATGTGTCGGTCGTATCCACCAGGCGCGGCATGGTCAACCGGAAGGTGGCGTTGCCGTTGGCATCGGCAGTAAAGACGTTCTCGGAACCGTCGGGCGCGCCACAGGGTTTGTCGACAGCTGTATCGGCGGGCGGCGGGTTGACGGTGGCGCACCACACGGTATAGACGCCATTCGGCACCAGGTTGGCGAAGGTCAGGTCGAGCGTGGCCTGGGCGCCCTGTATGGTGTACGTCCCGGTCGCGCTGGCGGCCAACCACTCGCCTAAGGTAAAGCCCAGGGGGATGCCCTGCGGAAACGGGCCGACAGGGTTGTCGCTGAGGCCGAACAGATCGTGCGGGACGGTTTGCTGGGCGGCATAGGTGGGCGCATCCAGATAGGCATCCACCTCATCGCCGATCAGCCGGAAGACCTCGCCGCTGCCCTCGGACTTGACGACGTAGACATCCTGTTCGGCCATTCCGGCAACGATATGCGTGACAAGTTGCAACTCGACCTGTTGGGCCGTTTCGGGTTGTACAGGCTGGCACGCACTCAAGACCAATGCGGCCAGCGCGGCCATGATCAGCCACTTCAGCGAACGAAAGTACGACATTGTGGATCTCCTCCTATTGAACTGTTGAACTGTGTGGAATGGAACGGTGCTGCTTGGTACGGTGTGGCTGCGCGCAGGCCACAAAGGGGGAATGACACCGACTCAGCACCCAGCGCTGGATTTGTTGCTCACCCTGCTCATGGTTCGCAGTGGGTGGTGCAATGTCAGCGTGCAGCCTAGCAGGGACGGGGGCGGGCTGCATCCATCGTTTGGTTGATTGTGGGGTTATCTAGGGGTTAGCCAGGGATTAGGTCAGCGGGGTGGATAGGGGTTAGGGCGCAGGCGGGGGCGGCTACAGAAGCTTCATCTCGCGGGCGCGAGCCACGGCAAGCGTGCGGTTGTTGACGCCAAGTTTGGCAAAAATGCTGTGGTTGTGGGATTTCACCGTCCCAATTGACACGATCATGCGCTGGGCGATCTGCTGGTTGGTCATGCCTTGGGCGAGAAGGGTCAGCACTTCGATTTCGCGCTGTGTCAGGGGTTCGATCAACTCCTGTTGGGGTGGAGGAGGCTGTGCCGGGAGCGAGTCGCCTGAGGCCAAGCGCGCCGGTTCTGCAAGTTCAAGCAGCAGCGCGGAGATGACCGACTCCAGCGTGGCGGCAGGATGCCACTGCGCCGCCGCGTCAAACAGTTCTGGCGCACAAGACGCTTGATAGAAGGCCAACAGTTCTTCGGCGCGTTCGCGCAGGGAGCGCGGGCTGGTGGGGTGGTCGCGCGTCATCGCCAACAGCGCCAGCCCGCGCGCCTCCTTGCCAACCGCCAGCAGCCATTCGCCGATGTGCAGGAAGAGCGAAAAGATCAGCGGCACAAACTGAATGTCGAAAGCGAGTTGCAGCGCTTCACGATGGTATTGGCCTGCAACCTGGCGCGCATCGAGCGCCATGGACGCGGCCCCTAGCCCCTCCAGTGCGGTTGCCAACGCCCCACGGTCGTTGATATCGGCGCTCATCATGCGGCTCTGTTCGTAAAGCTCTTGGGCGTGGAGGGGTTGCTGCTGGCGGAGCGCGACCTGCCCCAGATAATTGAGGGCCGCGGCCATGCCGCCGGGATCGCCCAACTCCTCACGCAGCGTATAGCTGGTGCGAAAGTGTTGTTCGGCCACGGCATAGTTGCCCAGCGCTTCCTCGATTTGCCCCAGTTCGATGAGACAGATCGCCATAAACCAGTGGTCGCCCATCTCCTGGATGATGGCGAGAGATCGTTGCGCGTGGTGGCGCGCCTCTTCATACGCCCCTTGCTTCAACCGGACACCCGCCAGCACATAGTGGGCATGCTGCATATTGATGGCATGGCCGTGTCTGGCGTTGCGCTGGAGCGATTGCCTTCCCAGGCGCACGGCTTCGGCAAAATCGCCCTGAATGGAGCAGACGATAGCCAGCGCGGCATCCGGATCTGTGGCATAGCCGGACAGCGGCGGCAGGTCTAGCTCGGCATAAAGCGAACGGCAGCGCTGGAGCACCTCCTTGGCCCGTGCCAGCTCCCCCAAACGGATGTAGAGCCAGCCCAGGGAGACAAGGAGCACGATGAGCGCGATCTGCGCCTGCCGGGTCGGGCTGCCATCGTCAAAGGCGCGTACCGCTTGTTCATAGGCATCGGCCCCTTCACGGTAGCGGCTGCGAATCTGATAAAAGTGGATCAGCACGCGCATGATCTGCGGGATCGCCTCGGCTTTCTTGGTGTCGATGATCCACTGCCAGGCCGCGCGTACGTTGTCGATCTCTTCTTCCACCGCGGCAATCACTGCCGCCTTTTGTTTGCCGATGACCTCATCCCTACGCTGGTAGAGCAAGTCGGTATAGTAGGCGCAGTGCCGATCGCGAACCTGGGCGGCAACCTCGGGAGACTGTTCTAGTTTCGCCTGGGCATACTGGCGCAGCAACTCGTGTAAGCGATAGCGCCCGTTGTTCTCCCAGCGCAGCAGCGACTTGTCGACCAGGCCCGTCAATGTGGCGAGCGATGCGCCGCAGATCTGTTGAGCGGCATCGGCGGTAAAGCCTTCACGGAACACGCAGAGACGGGTAAAGATGGCCTGTTCTGCCTCAGTCAACAGCGTCCAGGAGGTGTCAAAGACGGCCTGCATCGTGCGGTGGCGGTGGGGTACGTTGCGCAGGCGCGAACTCAGGAAGTCCAGATTTAGCGCAATTTGATCGGCGATTTCGGCACAGCGCAGCGACCTGGTCCAGGTGGCCGCCAGTTCCAACGCCAGCGGCATCCCTTCCGCCAGTTGGCAGATGCGCACAATGGCGTCCCCTTCTTCGGCCAGCGTGAGGTCGTGCCGCAGTTGTTTGGCGCGCTCGATAAAAAGCTGAACAGCGTTGTACTGCTGGATCTCCAGATGCTGGCTGCCCACGCGATCAGTCAGCTTGCGGCGCGGATAGTCCAGCCCATGGACTGGATAGAGCCACTCTTCACGTAGGTTGAGGGCTTCGCGGGAGGTGACCAGGCACTTGATATCCGGGGCCTCTTCCAGGATCGTCGTCACGGATGAAACCCCGTTCAGCAAGTGCTCAAAGTTATCCAGCACCAGCAAGGCGGACTTTTCGCGCAGGTAGCGGCAGACCTGGACCATGGGTTCCTCGACCCCGGCAAAGGAGATGCCGACCGCATTGGCGATGGCCGCCGCAATCAGGTGGGCATCTTGCACCGGTTGTAAGGGGACAAAATAGACCCCGTGATCGAAGTGCGTGCGCAACATCGCCGCGGCTTGCGTCGCGAGGGTGGTCTTACCGATACCGCCCGGCCCGGTGAGTGTGATCAAACGACATTGACCGGCCAGCAGCAGGGTGTGAATATCAGATATCTCTCGCTGTCGGCCAATCAATGGCGCAAGGTATACGGGGAAACTGGTATGCTTTTCCTGGGGCAAAGACTGCATGTCCTATACATCACACGGCAACAAACCCGCGCATAGATAGGGGGAAGCGACAAGCTAATAGGACAATATATCACGGGTATTCCGGCGTTGCAAGCAAAAAGCGAAAAAGAGGCTGGCATGAAGCGGTGCGCGCTCTTACACCGGAGA
>CAZYQJ010000459.1:2610-4940 GCA_964649925.1 uncultured Litorilinea sp. | reverse complement strand
GCTACGCAAGGATGCAGAGCTTGCCATCAGCGACCGCATCGTGACCTACATCGCCGATTCAACGCTGCTGCATGATGTCCTGATGAACTTCGGCGATTACGTGCGCGAAGAGACGTTGAGCGTGGATCTCGTCCAACTCCACCCCGGCCAGGGGGACGACATCCCCTCACACCTGCCGCAAGCGCGCTTTGAACTGGCGGGCGGTGATGTGACCATCGCGGTGGGCAAGAAGGCATGACACCGCACCATATACAAGATTGCCCGGCGTCTTTCGTGCCGGACTAAGAAACAATGCCCAATGACGGGGCTTGACGGCAGGGGACCAGCGTTTGCGATGCGCCGGTCCCCTTTTTTACAGTGATATATACCCGACCTAGCGGAAGATCATGCCCTGCGTCTGCACCAGATAACTGTCGTAGTCGATCTCCTGGCTGGTCTGGACGGTAAAGGTCGTCACCTCTCCCGGCGCAAGCGTCGTGGCCGCAGTGTTCCCCTGCACCACATCCAGCACCGCGCCCGTCTCATCGTAGAAGGTCGCCACCACCATGATGTTGCGGATTTCATCACGGTGGTCATTGCGCAGGTCACCCACGATCTCTACGCCGGTAGCCTCGCGCACCTCCTCACGCGCAATTGTCACACGGTCGAACTCGGCGACGCTGATCTCATCCCAGGTAAGGTTCAAATCATAGCGTTCGATCCCGCCCGCGGCGTTGGCTAACTCGATCTTGAACGGGTTGGCCTGAGTCGGTTGTGTCTGGGGCAGCAGGGCAACAGTCTCCTGTGCGCCGACCAGCCGGTCGCCGCTGTCGTAGAAGGTGGCGATGATCCTGAGCGAATAGACCGGCGCATTGCTGCCGTTGACGGCTTCTCCCACCACAAAGACGCTGCTGCCTTCGGTGTAGCTGCGGTGATTGCGGATGAAGACCGTAGAGGGCAGGGTCGTAGGTGTGGGCGACGGGCCGGGCGTTACGGTCGCTGTTGGCGATGCCGTAGGTTCAGCGGTCGCGGTGGGCGTACCAGGTGTGCCCGTAGACGTGCCGGGCGTGGTGGTGGGCGTGCCAGGTGTGCCCGTGGGCGCAGTCGGCGATACCGTGGGCGTACCTGTGGGGGTCACAGTCGGCGTGCCGGTCACCGGCTCGGTCGCCGTTGGGGTGACCGTCGTCGTGGGTGTGACCGTCGCCGTGATCGGCGTGCCGGTCGGCGTAACCGTGGGGCTCATGGGCGGTGGCGTAATGGTTTCACCAATCGACGTTGGCGTCTCTGTGGGGGTCATGGGCGGCGGTGTGATCGTCTCGCCAATCGAGGTCGGTGTTTCTGTCGGCGTCATGGGCGGCGGCGTGATGGTTGTGAGCGGCGCAGTGGCAGTAACCGTGGGCGTGCCGGTGACAGGCGCTGTGGCCGTCGGCACCTCAGTGACCGTCGGCACAGCCGTGGCTGTGAGCGTGGCTGTTACCGTGGGGGTGCCAGTCGTCGTCACCGTCGTGGTCGCGGTGATCGTTGCGGTGGTAGTTGCCGTAGATGTCTGCGCCACGGTGGGGGTGAGGACAACGGCGAGCGCCGCTTCAGGCACATCTAGGGCGAAAGATACCTGGCTGAGTGTTCCAGAACCGCTCTCGGCGGGTGGCATCCCCGCACAACCTGACGCCATCCCCAACACCAGCAACCCGATCACAAGCCAATGGACTCGCATAGTGATGCCGTCCTTTCTCTGCAAGACACGCCTGCCACCTGCGCGAAAACTGGACCGTACCAATTGGGTACACTACAAATTGGACACCATCAAGAGGTAGTCGCATTGTACTACAGCCATCGCCCGCTTGACTAGGTGTGGAAATCTAGCGGACGCGCACACGCTCACGGCTGGCATGGCTGCGGAGATAGGCCAGCCACGCGCCCACACTCATGGGGCCGGACTCATTATGCGCGACCGTTTGGGTCAACGGAACCCCTTGCGCCTGTAACGTCTGCAACAGCGTCAACGACTCCTGCCGTGTCTGCTCAAAATCATCCGCGAGTTCAGCCATCGTCCTGGAGGTGTCAGGCCGGTAGCCGTCATATTCGTCCATGACCAACGGCTCGCCCAACAGGGTACGCAGCCGCCGCTGGCCCCAGCGCTCGATGCCGATGATGTGGCACGCCGCCTCGCGGTTGCGCGGGCTGTCCGCCGCGCCGCGGAACCTCTCCGCTACCAGCGGCCTGTCCCGCTCAAGCTCCTGGGCCAACTCGGCATAGCTTTTACCCTTAGCGCTGCGCTCCATCCAGACCCGCTGAATTGTGCCAAACAAAGTCATAGCCATCTCCTATGCGCTGTATGGATCGTCAGTATC
>CAZYQJ010000459.1:0-2600 GCA_964649925.1 uncultured Litorilinea sp. | reverse complement strand
GCGTCCCATCGTGGGATACTGCCTGCAAGTCAAGGATGATCGCGAATGCGGTCAGGAGGTCAACCCGGCGTAAAGTGTGGCGGCAAAGTCGGCGATGGCCTGTTTTGTCCCCGCACCGGCCACCTCCTCACCCCCCCCTGAAAAGACAAGCCGTGTGGTCATCGCGTCGGGAACGTTGCCGTCGCTCTGCACCTCTTCAAAAGCGGCGAAGGTATCAACCCACCGATAAAGCTGCAACAGTTCTGCCTCAGTCAGAAACCGCTGCGCCACGGTAGCTGCCGGTTCAGTCCTGCAGGAGGCAGCATAGACCTGTCCTGTCACGTAGGCCGTCAGGTCGTCGCAGAAGCCTGCAATGCCCCCTTCTCGATGCCAGGCGATCCCCAAGCCCCACGACGCGCCGGATCGTCCACTCTCCGCTTCCAGCTGCGCCTGCCGCGCCCATTCGGCGATCATGCGCTGCTCGGCCTCGCTTGCCTCAGCCGTACCCTGCCCCGCAAAGGTGACCGCGCCTGCGGGTGTATCCGCCTCAAAGGGCGCATAGCGCTCCAAAAACATCTGAAGTTCCTGCTCGCGTTCGGGCACGACCAAGCGACCCGCCATCATGCGGCCCAGGCAGGGGCCAAAGGCCAACCCTTCGCTGCCGATCCGCAGTTCCTTGCAGGTGTCGCTCGTCTGCTGCCAGCCAAGCACCAGGTCGCCCACCTGCGCCTCCGGCGCGCTCGCCAGCACGATCTGCTGGCCTGTGGCGTCCGTGTGGTACTCGTATTGATCGCCGTTCACCTCGATCACCACGCGATACCCAGGCGTAATGACCTGAGCGCACATCACATCGGGCTGGCTGACCCCCAGACAGGCGTCGGGCCAGTCCACGGATTCCACCGCGGCGATGGTCACAGCGTCGGCGTCCACCCCCAACTGCTGCACGACCATCTGGCGCACGATTTCGCCGATCTCCTGATCTGCGGCCTCCTGGCCTGGTTCCGCCATCGGCTCCTCCTCTGCGGGTGTCGTCGGTTCCACTGGGGCAGCCGCCTCAGGCGTTGCCAGTGGAGAGTCCAGCCCCGTTGCCGGGACGGTTCCGCCCGGCGCGATACATGCCGAAAGCAGCAAAGCGACTCCCAGCAAGACGCTCATCCAAACCGGTCTGTTCATTTGTCTCACCTTTTCTGTGATCACAAATCCGTGATCTGACCCGGGCGCATGCATGTAGGGCAGGGATCATTGGCAAGGGAATTCTTTCATAGGACTATGCCCGGACGCAAATTGTTCCCCAAGCCCTCCAGATATCGGGCGTTAAGGCTTGGGGCGCGGGTGTGGCAATGGTACAATGGCGATCAGTTGCGTTCGCCCCCGCTTGGTTCCAGGAGGAACTATGCTATCCACAGATCAACTGACCCGGCTCTTGCTCGACGAAGATCGGCTGGCGATCTTGGGGACTGCGGCCCACGCGCCTTGTGGTGTAGACGAACTGGCCGCCGCCATCACCGGCAAACGTTCATCGCTGGCGCGCCATCTTGCCCAACTCACCGAAGCGGGGCTGCTGACTGTGAGCGGCGAACCCGGCCAAGAACGTTACACGCTCGACGTGCAGACGATCCAGCACATGAAGCAGACGCTCTTTGCGCGGCCAGAACCTGCACCCGCTACCCCCGAAGAAAAGACGCTGGCCGCGTTTGTCCGCGATGGGCGCGTGACCCATCTCCCCGTCCAATTTAGCAAACGGATGCTTGTGCTGCGCTGGCTGGTCGAGCAGTTTGACCCCGGACGCGAGTACAGCGAACGTGAGGTCAACGACCTGCTCACCGGTCATGGCGAAGACCATGCTACCCTACGCCGCTATCTGGTCGACGCCGGTCTGCTCGAACGCAGCCAGGGCATCTACCGCCGCACAGCCCACATGACGACCGAGGAAGCTCAGCCGTGACACCTACGTTCCATGCCATCGGTTTTGACGCCGATGACACGCTTTGGCACAACGAATCGCTCTTTTCGGTGACACAGGAAAAGTTTCGCGCCCTGCTTGCCCCCTACCGCAGTACCGAATGGATTGACCGCACGCTCTACGAGACCGAACTCCGCAACCTGGAACACTTTGGCTACGGCATCAAGGGCTTTGCGCTGTCGATGATCGAAACTGCGGTCGAACTCAGTGAAGGGCGCATCACCGGCAGCGAGATCGGGCAAATCCTCGAACTCGCCAAGGCAATGTTGAACGCGCCCGTGGAACTGCTGCCAGGCGTGCAGGAGGTCATTCCCACGCTGGCGCGCGCCTACCCCCTGATCCTGATCACCAAGGGCGATCTTTTTGACCAGGAGAGCAAGCTGGCACGATCCGGCATTGCCGAATATTTCACCCATGTCGAGATCGTGCGCGAGAAGGATGCTGAGGTCTACCGTACCATCCTGACGAAGCATGGCATTGCCCCGCAGAACTTCCTGATGGTGGGCAATTCGCTGCGCTCGGATATTCTGCCCGTCCTTGCAATCGGCGGGCACGCGGCCCATATCCCGTATGCGATTACCTGGCAGCATGAAGCCGCCGATGCGCCCGAACCGGCGACCAATGGCTTTTACCATCTGTCCTCGTTGAATGACCTGAT
>CAZYQJ010000458.1:0-4948 GCA_964649925.1 uncultured Litorilinea sp. | reverse complement strand
GTAGAGCGCCAGCGCGCCGCGCGGGCTTGCCCCCAGGCTGAGGTCGCCGTGCTGGCGTGTCGCCTGGATCAGCGCCACAATATAGTCACGCAGGCTGTCATCCACCCGTACCGACCACACCTGTTCGGCCAGATCCGGAAGCTGCGCCGCATCCGCCACGGGCTGCAAGGTTTCGATGGGATGCCGCCGCCCCAGGTTGACCAGCATCCGCCCTTCTTCCGCCGGGGAGAGATAGCCCAGGTTGGTCTTGAACAAAAACCGGTCAAGCTGAGCTTCGGGCAGCGGAAAGGTGCCTTCGTACTCCACCGGGTTTTGGGTCGCCAAGACCAGGAAAGGCCGGGGCAGGGTGCGCGTCACCCCATCCACCGTCACCTGGCGTTCGCCCATACATTCCAGCAGAGCGGCCTGGGCGCGCGGGGTAGCGCGGTTGATCTCGTCAGCCAACAAGACATTAGTAAAGGCCGGGCCGGGGACAAACTGGAACTGGCGCGTTTCTTGGTTAAAGACGCTGACGCCGGTGATATCGCTGGGCAGCAGGTCCGGGGTGCATTGCAGCCGCCGGAAGTCGGCGTTCAGACTGAGCGCCAAGGCGCGGGCCAGCATCGTCTTGCCAACCCCTGGCACATCTTCGAGCAGGACATGACCTTCGCACAGCAGCGCGATGATGAGCGTGTCAATCACTTCCGCCTTGCCCACGATGACTTGCTCGACATTTTGCCGGATCTCTTGGGCAAAACGCTGGATCGCCTCGATAGCCAACTGATCCTCCGTATCGTTAGGAATGAATAGCTGCATCATTCTACCCGATCCGGGGTAGAGATGGCGAACCCGCCGCGTGCAGTGGGAGATAAGGAGCAGGGAGATAGGGAGTAGGGGGCAGATGGGCAGCAGACGGATAGGCAGCGGGGCAGAGGGCAGTTTCTGCAACCGGCTACTGGCTACTCTACTGGGCTGTTAGGCCAGGATTCTTTGACGAGATGGGCGCGATACGGTAAGATGAACAGTGCATCTGCGCCCCCATAGCTCAGAGGATAGAGCAGTGGTTTCCTAAACCATGTGCCCAGGTTCGAGTCCTGGTGGGGGCGCCTGCACTAGATGTGGCACAACCTCATGCCGCACACCACTACAGACAGTAGATTCACCCTCGATTTTCAGTTAATCAAAAATAGCTAGACCACTGCTGTAGATCGATGGCGCAGCGTCGCCATTTGCCCGACGGGCCTGCGGCACATCCGTCCGTGGGCAAAAAAGAAGAGACAGCTGCTCCAGAGATTTTGATTTTGTTCACTAGGCACGCTACACTAGCGCTATAACAAGACAGATGTTCCAACAGAAACACAAATCCCCTCAAAAGCGAAGGCAGACTTACATGCCGCAACGCCGCAAACGACGGTATCTTCAAGAATTCGCCTGCTTGAATCTACAGCAAAAGCAGACTCATCTCGCTCTTGCGGTCGGCTACTTAGTCGCCCTCTTCGGAGGACCGCGGCGGGCCAAATCGCTGGCCCGGAAGCAAGCGCTCAAGCACCCGCAGTAAAACGTCCAACGCCTCTTTTCCGCCCTCCGCTTCCACCTGCTCAAGCAAATCCGCCATGAGCCGGTCGGCATCCGGCGCGCCCTCTTGCATTGACCGCTGATACGCCTGCGCAATCAGCAGCAGATCGCGTTGCTTGCATTCGGGCAGCGTCTGCGCCACGTCTAACAAATCCACCATCACACGGCTGAGATCCGCCGCCTTCGGACTCGGATCATTGGTCAGGCCAAGCAGATAGTCCACCGAAACGCCCAGCGCCAGCGCATCACCGGGGATACGCGATGGGCATTTCTCAAGTGCTTCGGGCTGGAGGAGGCCAACCGCGTCTTCGACCCTGATCCGGAACCTATTCCACAGCCAGCCTAACACAGAACCGAAAGGAAAGGACCAAATGTCTCCGCAACTGGAACTTGCGGACCTGGTGGTATTCGGCGTGCCGAGTGTCATGAGTGCGATCACGCTGGCCGCGCTGCACTGGTTCCCGTGGCACGGCAGCGGCGCGCTGGCGCTCAAGCGCACGGACGCCTATGCGATGGGAACGCTGGTCGTCGTGGGCGTGCCGGTGGCGGCCATGCTGCTCACGGCTAGTTTAGGCATCGTCTACGGACAGGTCTTTTGGGCGGCGGTCTTGATGGCCAACGTGCTGGTCAGCGGGGCGACGGTGCATCTGGCCTACTGGATCGACTCGCGCCGGGCGCTAACGCTGGAGGACGCACACCATGCCCAAGAGCGGCGTTAGCACCGAGTGGATCGAGACGCTGGAGGACGAGATCGCCCAGATGCTGACGGCACGCGACCATGTGGACCGCTTGCGCACCCTGGCGGATCTGCTCCGGCGGCGCAACATCGTAACCGACGCCTACTATCGCGACATGCGTGACTCGCTCGACTACATCGCGTCAAGATGTATCCGTGGGGCAGCAGGTGCAAGCGGGGCAGCGGCTGGGATTGAGCGGCAACAGCGGCAACGCCACCGGCCCGCACCTGCATTTCGGTCTGCGCATGGCTCCCTTCAACCGCCACGACGGCTGGGGCGGCTACAGCGACCCGGCCCCCTATCTGCAAGAGAGCGGCACAGCGGGCAACACTCCAGCCGAGGTGTGGCCGCTGGTGCGAGAGGCGACGCGTGAGTTTGGCGTCAATGCCAACGTGCTTGTGAGTTTCGAGGAATGATGCCATGCCCCAGCCAGCGAAGTCACCAGTACGAGTTGTCGTCGCGGACGACAATGCGCACTTTCGTGCGGCGCTGCTGCGTATCCTGACAACCATGCCGCACATTCAAGTCATCGCTGAAGCCGAGGACGGGGCAGAGGCGCTCAATTTGTGGACGAACTGGCCCCCGACCTGTTGCTCCTGGATTTACGTATGCCCAAATTTGATGGACTGGAGGTGTTGCAGCGTCTGTATGCGATGGGGGCGCGTGTGCAGGTGGTCGTGCTTTCAGTCGAGGCAGAGAACTACCATCTACCGCTGGGCGACAGTCGGACCGTGGCGTTGGTTTCCAAAGGCGACATCGACCGGCTCATCGAGGCGCTGCGGGCTTTGCGTCCTGACTAGCACACAGGCCGTTAGATTGGCCTTTCCGTGATTAGCTCCTATGCTGTTCAGTGCTCCCTTCAAACAACCCTGGCTGCCCTGTGGTGCAAACTCCGCCTTTGAGTTCATCCTTCCAGCGCTTGAGGATGGCGAGCACCTGGTCGATTTCGCACACCTTGGCGACCAGGTGGACCAGCTTGTGGCGAAACATCTGCTGGCGCATGTCCTTCTCAGCGCGCAGGAGGCGCACGGCGGTGCGATAGTCCTGTTGCCGTTGCGCACGCGTCAGCGGCGTCTGTCCCCAGTTCACCGACACAGTTCATACTCCCCTTCCTTGAGATAGCGCAGGGTGGGCACAAGCGGCGGCGCGTCGGTGCGCTCGACGCCGTGGTCATCTGTGCCGCAGCGAATGCACAGCCCGTTGATGGCTGTCTCGCCGCAGCCCATGCAGGTGAGTTCGCCAACTGCCACGCGCACGCGCCAGCGCACGTAGCCCTCACAGTCGCGCACCGGCTTAAGCGTTGGGATGGAATCCATCTCACTCCTTGCGAATGCCCGGCGGTAGCCGCCCTTTCAGCGGGTATCGGTGAAGGCGGCCTTGGGGCTGTCCACGCCGCCATACCATGTCCAGTTGCGATTGCGGCAGTAAGCCAGCATCCGCCCGGCGTCGAAATAGCCGACCTCTACCTGCAGCCAGTTTTGCGGCTGGGCGGCGATCTGATGAGCGTAGAGCGGTATGACGAGCCTGCCGAAGCGCAGCGCCCTGTTGTCGTCGACGTAAGCCGTCAGCGACCGCTGCCATCCGCCGCGCAGGCGAATGGCGACCTGCGGCATACCGCGGTTGGGCAGGTATATCACCAGTTGGTCAGTGAGGCTGCGCCCCCGCTCTGCGAGCCAACGCCCGCCGCCGCGCCGATGCGCCGTAGGAGCTGCACCAGGCCATAGTAGGTCAGCGGCTTATGCGGTGCGCGCTCGCCCACCCAGATGGCGGCATCCGGGGCCGGTGCGCCGCGCCGCACGTAATAGCGCAGCAGAGCGCGCAGGGACTTGGCGCCGAGATAGACGATCCGCTCTTTGGCCCCCTTGCCCCGGCGCACTCGTACAGCGCCGGTCTTCACATCCACAGCCTCGCCGCGCAGGGCCAGCAACTCCTGCGCGCGCAGGCCGGTATCGAGCAGAAACAGCAGCATCGCCTTCTCTCGTTCGCTTGGGGCCGCTTTGAGCAACGCCTTGATGTCGCCGGGCGTAAAGGCAGGGAGGATCTGTTTCGGCAGTCTGGGCATGGCGATGTTGCGCATGGGCGAGACGGGCAGCCATTCCTCGGAGACGCAGAAGTTGAAGAAGGCGCGCAGGCGATGCCATCGGCAGTTCGGCGTGATGATTTGCTACATGTCCCGTGAAGTGGACAGAGTTGGCCCGCAACCGGAAAACATTGCTCTCACTCTTGAACACTGGAACGAAATTTCCTAACAAAACCGCTTGCCATAGGTATGCTTGCTGCGGGACCTGCCAATGGCGCTTTTCTCTGCGTACAGAAGGGAGCAGCAAGAAAGGGCGTTATGATGAGTGAGAACCACCGCGCGAACGCCACGACGCATACAACCGATCGCACCGCTGACGATCGGCTTACAGACAATGACTTCACACTTGACGCGACCTCTAGCTGGCGCACCCAGCCGGCAACGGTGGTTTTCTGGCTTGGCCCGCCGCTCCAGGCGGTCTACGCGGGAATGGGGTTGTCCCTCACGCTCCACCGTCACTACGCCACGCAGATCAGCATCAGCCTGGGATCCCCTTTGCGGGTGCGGACGTCTGCGCGCAAGCCCTACAGCGAACAGCAGAGCTTCATCGTCGGCCCCCATGTCCCGCATCAGGTCG